>JAZRXI010000052.1:0-45459 GCA_045600145.1 Clostridia bacterium
TGACGGTAATGTGCGCTTGATGATATAATATCCACGAAATAGACCTCCTTGGTTCCGTTGTTTTTGTCGTTATTAACAACATTATACCATAAGGTCTATTTCTTTTTCTATCTTTTGTCACCTATCAATTGTAGCACAACATATTTTCAGAAGTTAATAAAAGCGCGAAATGTTGCAGAATAAAGCAATGCACACTTATATATACAGCTTCTGCACATCTAAATCGCGGAAGCTGTTTATACGGAGTATACGTTCACCAAAAACGTTTTTGTTATATTCTGTAACCATGCAAACGACACGCGTGTATTCGCATATTTTGCGGATGTTTGCTTCGGTATCTTCGAACATCCATGAAATATTGAGTTTTTGACAATATTCAAGCTTTTCGTCGGCGGCGGTATCGTCATCACAGAAAAATATACCGTCGTATTTGATTCCGTTTCTTTTGAGCCATGACCTAAGCATTGCACGAAACAGTTTTCCGAGAACATTCCGCTTTGTGCAAAACGCTCTGCTCGTGATAATGTAAACATTATCGCCGTTTTCATTTAGCTTGTTGATAAACTCAGATGCGTAATCGCGGGGCTTTTCGAATATGCCGTACCGCCATATGCTTTTTATCCAGAATCCTTTACGCTGTGTTTCGGTACAACCGAACATGTCTTTTATATCATAACAGTTTTTATTTATCGCAGATCTTCCGAATACACGTTTTCCGTATTTCATCTGAAATGTGTAAATATCCGTTAAAACACCGTCAACATCGAAGCCTATATTCACCCTGTCATCTCCGTTCCGCAAATCGTATTTGCTTAAATTATGTTCTGTAATCAGTATAACATAATCACATTTTTATTGCAAACGGTAAATTTAAGAGCGATTTTGAAAATTTGCATATCTGTATTTGACATTATACGGTACTTGAGTGTATAATATATATAGTATTTATTGCAAACGAGGTATTTTAATGAGAAAGCTTAAAATATTTACTTTCGCCACAATAATGGTGCTTATAATAACAGTGTTTTCGCTTTCCGTAAATGCGACAGACCTTTCACCGAGTGAATTTTCGGTAAGTGGAGCGTCTTTTAACGGTAATACCGCGTCAGCGGAGAACATTTCTTCCGGTACGATACGGCTTGAAAAAAACATCGCGTCGATAGCACGTTCAATTCTCGGTGCGGGCGGAGGCAAATTGAATGTTTCCCTTTCCGTCACACCTACATACAAACCGGAGGAGGACGGCAAAATAACGTATACTATTGCGCTTGACAACAACGGCTCGTCGGGAGAATTTACGCTCACAGCCGATGATGTGGCACGTTCGGGGCTTTCGCTTGTGATAACTATTTTGAATGTTGATGCATCTAAGCTCGAAAGTATCCGTGTAAGCAATATATCAATAACCGGCACACCGAACGCAACTCCGACACCTACGGAGACCACGTCTGCTACTCCTGATGAAGAATCCCCCTCGCCTACCGCGTCGGCGTCAGCATCCCCTTCGTCATCGACAGGTGCGACCGATAAGCCTACGGCAACCCCACAAGCAACAAAAAAGCCGTCATCGGGCTCGGAGCCTACAAAGGATACATACAACGATAAAAATAAAGTAACAAATCCGCCGCCCACGATCGTAGATAATGTTGATATCTCGGATATCGACCTTTCAACCCCCGTGCCGGAGCCCGAAACACCGGCACCGGATGATACATCGTTTTCCAATAAGGTTTCGAATGACCCTTCTTTCGGACTTATCATACTGTTTGTTGTGCTTTTGCTCTTGCTTGCGGCTGATATAACCGTAATAATATTGCGCAAGAAGCTCGGCTTCAGCGGGCTTATAAACGGCGGTGTAGCGCGCAGACGCGTTCGCGATGATCTCGTTGATATTCCTGACGAAACTGAATTCGATACTTTTACAGACGAAACAGAAGCGTCTGATAATCAGGAAGAATAATACTATAAAGCAGAGACGTTGATTTTATCTGTCAGCGTCTCTTTTGTTATACTAATTAAGTTGATGAGCTTGTTTTTCATTATTATTGTTGAATGTTTCGAATAATAAGTGCAAGCATGTTCACATAAACATACAATTAATTTTATAAAGGAAATAACATGAAATTTTTTGATTCATTGCCATTTATCCGTTTTGCGTATGCTATTCCGATGAGAACGGGCAGATTACTTTCGAGCCGTGATTGCCGTTTATTTTACTGCATAGAGGGAAGCGGACAAATAAAGGTCAACGGCATTTTATATCCGTTTCATGTCGGCACAGCGATGCTGTGGCAGGCCGGATGCGAATATTGCTTTGATGCTTGTGAGCCACTTAAGATAATCTCGGTAAATTTTGATTATTCGGGAGAACGCGCAGACATTCGTGAGCCGTTGCCGATGATTGATGCGCTCAGTGATTCATACCGACCGGAGTCGGTTCTTTTTGACGATTGTCCGCCGCTCAATGCACCGCTTATAACGGAGTGCTCACCTACCGTGCGTGAGCTTCTTGAAAAATTGATGCAGGAATTTTCTGCGAGAAAGCCGTATTATGCGGAACGCACTTCAGTGCTCCTTAAGGAGTGCATAATAGAATTGCTTCGCGGAAACACATCTACGGATGTGCTTGAAACGGTGACGGCGTATATTCGTGCTCATTTTGCCGAAAACATAGGGAATACACGGCTTGCAAAGCTTGCGGGATATCATCCGTACTATCTGAATAAGCTGTTTGTGCGCGCAAACGGAGTGACGCTTCACCGATATGTTATCAATTATCGGCTTACGGTAGCCGAACAGCTTCTGCTGACAACAAAAGCGACGGTAAGCGAAATAGCCGAACAAACGGGCTTCGCAAGTCTGCTTAACTTTACGGCTGATTTTAAGAAAAAGAACGGGATATCGCCGACAGAATTTCGCAAACGCGTCATAGGTGAAATATGAAAAAAGCAGAATTTAATATAATCGCTCACATTTATAACGGATTCAACGGAAAATTCGGTGTACCGCGTCAAAGCGGCATACTTGAAGAAATAGAATCGGAAATAATATTCGAAAAAGAGTTTGCCGACAGAAATGCTCTGCGCGGTATAGAGGATTTTTCGCATTTGTGGCTGTTGTGGAATTTTTCGGAAAATGATGACGGACAATGGCATCCGACGGTGCGCCCACCGCGGCTTGGCGGAAATGTCCGCAAGGGAGTTTTTGCCACGCGCTCGCCGTTTCGCCCTAACGCCATAGGACTTTCTTCTGTGCGGTTAAAAGAGGTAAAAAACACCAAGGACGGCACTGTGCTTATTGTGACCGGCGCTGATATTTGTTCCGGAACGCCCATTATCGACATCAAGCCGTATATCACATATACCGATTCTCATCCCGATGCTGTGAACGGCTTTGCTGAAGAATTTGTAAACTATTCGCTCAATGTTAATGATGAAAGCGGACTTCTTGATGCGCTTTCTCCCGCTGACAGACATATAATAATAAAAATGCTTGAGCATGATCCTCGACCGGCATATAAAACCGATGAAAAAAGAGTATACGCAATGTGCTTCGCACAATATGAAGTTTGCTTTACGGTATGCGATGCCGAGCTGTTTGTTGTAAATGTTAAAAGTGCGAAGACAGAAACTTGAGTATCCTTTTTGGGAGGCTGTCCCCGCAAAAAAGGAAGCCGACGTTGCGCTTGACAATTACATCGCATTTGCATATAATTTATTTAACAAACAAAAAACGGGAAAAGATTCATCGAAAATGAAAAATTTTTTATGGAACGCGTTCGGTTCGGCGATAAACTCATTCATGTCGCTCATTTACATTGTTGTAGTGACGCGAATAAACGGCGTTGATACATCGGGAATATTTTCCGTATGCTTTTCGGTAAGCATAATATTGTATACCGTTCCCGCACTCGGCGGTCGCGTCTTTGAGGTCGCTGACCGTGAACGCAACGATAACAACTATTTCACGCTTAAGCTGTTCGTTTCGCTCATAGCGGTTGCACTTTCGGCGGGCTTTTGCGTTGTTTCGCGCTATTCGCTCGAAAAAACCGCAATAGTGCTCATATTTATGATAGTTCGTATTTTTGAAGCACTCAGTGATACCGTCTACGCGGTTTTTCAAAAAAACGAACATCTTGATTACGTCGGGATATCATATACGCTGAAGAACTCAGTCTGCCTTATCGCGTTCACCGTCGTGGATATTTTGACACATAATATTCTGCTGTCCGTGCTTGCGATAGCCTGCGCAACGGCTCTTATATACTTCGCTTACGATAAAAAAACTGTGCGTCGCTTTCATCATGTCAAAGTTGACACCGATTTTTCCGCGTGTGTCGACCTCGCAAAAGCGATATCATATTTTTTGATTTTCAACCTCGTTATTATGTTGATAGCAAATGTTCCCAAGCTGATTTGCGATTTTAAATATACCGAAGGCGAAATGGGCTATTTCAGCATAATAATGATGATTCCGAGCGTTATGGTATTGCTCGGACAAATGATATTTCAGCCATCACTGACAGTGCTTTCAAGACAGTATTCCGAGTATGAGCTCAGCGGATTTTCAAAAAAAGTAGTACTTATAATGTCATCTATGGTCGCGTGCGCTGCCGTGTGCAGTGTTGCCGCGTATTTTCTCGGACCGCCGATACTCGGATTTATTATGAACATTGATCTTTCGGATTTTGCTTTTTCAATGGTAATAGTCATAATCGCGGGAATGTTCAATGTATTCGTTACTTTCATTTCGATGCTTCTTACAATAATGAGGCGTACAAAACAACAGCTTTTTCTGTATATAGCCGTTATGATAGCTGAAATCATTATGATATACTCCGGTGCAAAAACCGATAATTTCACATCCGTATTCGTTATGTATCTTTTGGCGATGATCGTACAGTTCGCCGTGTTTCTCATATATTATCTTGCGGAGTTTCAAAGCGATAAAAAGCTTTTCTCAGAATGAGCTGTAATTTGGGAAAAAGAGCACACACGGATGCCTTACCGCAAATCGGAAGCTCGGAATATCCGTCAAAATATTTTCTTTCTTTTTCAAAAAATCGGTTGACAGATTTATACATCTTTGCTATACTACATATGCTAAATGGCGGCGTGGCTCAGTTGGCTAGAGCATTCGGTTCATACCCGACAGGTCGGTGGTTCAAGTCCACTCGCCGCTACCATATTGGGTACTCATAAGGGAATTCACTTGTGAGTACCCGATTTTTATATCTTGAGCATTCGCACACTAATTAAGGAAAAGCCTCTCTTCTTATATATGCCTATCATCGTACGTGGGCAAACATCTTATCTTTGCGGAACATCATTTTTTGTGGGTTTAACATTTTTTTAACACCGTCATATGTAATTTTTGTTCTCATTTTATCATAACAGCAAAATTTACATTGAAAAACCTTATGTAAATAAATATAATGCAGTTATGAAGCTTAAAAATGGAGATATAATATATGAAAACAGAAGATATAACACCTATAATCGACAAAATATATGAACGGGTGGAAGCGCATAAGCTTGCTCCGGGAAGCTATGCACGCTATTTGTGGCAGGATGAGAGAAACAGCCGTGAAATGGGCGAAAATGAATACGGATGTGCGGATGCCGCGAATATTCTTTATACAATAGGCAGATTCCCTTCTTTTGATGAAGAGGCTGAGCGAAAAGGCTTTGTCAAAGTATTGCGAAATATGCAGCGCGATGACGGAACGTTTTTTGAGCATACGCATCATCCGATACACACTACGGCGCATTGCATAGCGGCTCTTGAACTGTTTGATGCCGCTCCGCTCAAACCATGCCGGGCATTTGAAGAATATAAGGACAGCAAAAAGCTGTTCAGGCTGCTTGAAGGACTTGATTGGGCAAACAATCCGTGGGACGGCTCACACATAGGTGCCGGAATATACGTTGCAATGAAATTCACAGGGGCTTCCGATAAAAAATGGGAGCATGACTATTTTGATTGGTTCTGGGAAAATACAGATGCCCGTACAGGATTCTGGACGGGCGGGTTGAGTGAAAGCGAATGTAAGGCTCCAATACATTATTATATGGCTGGCGCGTTTCATTTTCTTTTTGACCACGAATATGCGCACATGCCGCTGAGATACCCTGAAAGAATGATAGATTCCTGCCTTGAAATGTACGATGCCGGATTGCTTCCTCCAAAGTTCGGAACATACTCGAATTTTATCGAAATTGATTGGATATTCTGTCTTTCGAGAGCGTCACGCCAGACCGCTTACAGATTTAACGAGGTGCAGGAACATCTAGAGGCGCTTTGTGAAAAACTACTCGATTTTTGGAAAAACTGTGATTGGGAACGTGAAGAATCGGTAAACGATATGCACATGCTTTTCGGCGGCGTATGCGGCCTTGCCGAGTTGCAGAGCGTATTGCGCGGCAAGCTCATTTCTGATAAACCGCTTCGTCTTGTGCTTGACCGCCGCCCGTTCATATAATGCTATTCATTTGCGTCAAAAGGGATGCTTTTTCGGCGTCAACCGCAGTATGTCTTGAGCATAAACGTCAGGCTTTTGTCAAGCCAGCTCTGTAAATACTCTATATGCTCCGACCAACTTCTAAGCGCAACAAGCTCGTCGGGATTAGGCCATGTGTAGATCCCCATTATCTTCCATGTCCTGAAGTTTTTATCGAATGCGGAAAAATACGGGAGTACTCCGTAAATTTCATCTCTTATCACATCCGAAATGATCGTGCTGTATTTTGAGAGTTCTTGCGCGATCTCTGCCTTGAATTCCGGAAATTCAAGCAGTTCGGCGTACCAAATGTTCTGTTCCGCCGCCCACAGCAAATTCGGGTCTGACGACGCATTATAATTGCAGTTTCCCGCACTGATGTCAAAATCCCATACGGGCCCGCAGGAAAGCTTACCGCCTGCGTCCTTATACATAAAGAAACTCGAAAAGCCTACGTCACAGCAATTGAACAGCTCATGCACGATATACGCATCGACAAATGTGGGTATGTCAAGCAACTGCGAAACGACTTCATAGCTGTCTGTACATACTGCATCAAGGCACTGTCCCAAAAAGTTTTTGATATAATCAAAATGCTTTTCTGTAAAACCGTCATCTCGGGGTGACGGCTCTTTTACGGCATACGCTCCTTTTGCAAGTGAAAACCAATCTACCCCTTCTATTTCTTTCGCGTTTTTATCCGTCACATGTGAATCAAGCTCAATCAAATATCCCGTATTTTCCGGGTCGGATGACAGGTCCGCTATTTTTACGCGATTTTTGCCTTTTTCGACCTGCTCACATATAAGATATATTCCTGCATATTTGCCGTTAAGATAAAGCTCAGCCTGCTCCGTTGCCGTTGTGAACGGCTGGGCGTCAAGCGCCGCGCTTACCGCATAGGCAAGCTTATTTCGCATAAGGCTCTGGTCGTCATAATTTGCGATAAGTGTCCATTCCTTTGCGTGGTCATCACCGATGAGCGCGGTTTTATTTGAGAATTTCAGCTTATACGACAGCTTCGGCATTGCCCATGTGCTGTTTCCGCGTACTTTTATTTCTGCCGTTTCATTGGTTACGGTGCTTTGCCCGCCTTTTGTCGAAACGGTGCAGCCGGTGTAATACGCCTTGGTCGTAACGCTCGCGCCACCCGCTGTATCAATATATATTTTAAGCGGAAGTGAGCCGTAGACGCTTTTATTTATGCTCAAGCCTACATATTTTTCAAGCTCCGGCACGGCGCAGGAAAAAGCAAAAAGTGCCAAAGCCGAAACGAATGCCATAAGCCGACGCACATGTTTTCCGAATCTCATATTAACGCCTTTCGATTTTATCTTTCGTTCACCGCAACAGCATTCTTGTCGATATTTATTGTAATGATGTTTGATTGATAAAAATAATTGTACCGTATTTTATATGCGAATTTCTGCACCATTTTTATGCCGACTTTAGACATTTCATCATCATCGTGATCCGTCTCGAATGGATTGTACCGTGTTGACATATTGCGTATAAGTATTTTGAAGCGTCTTTCATCCGATAGTATTTTTATATCCATTATCGGGGTATCCTTTGCTTTTTCGGTTCTGCGGCTGTGCCGGACTATATTCGAAGCAAGTTCGTCCATGCAGAGTGCAACTATATATGCTACACGTTTGCTTGCACCTTCTTCAGTGAGATACGAATGTATTTTCTGTGAAAGCGCACTTATATCGTTATCCTCATAGCGTATCGAAACATCGAGCGCGGGACATTTTTCACACATTCCGTTTTTGAGAAACAGAATATCCTCCAAATCTATTGAAAGCTTTTTGTTTTTTATCAGATATACGATATAGTATCCTACGATGAATATCGCCGAATTGCCTGCGAACGAAATCCACAGTCCGGCATATCCGGAAAGCTTTATCGCTAAAAACGCAAGTATCGGGAATATTACGGAATCGGGTATAACAAACAGTATCACACAGTAGGTCGAATTATCGGTCGCGTCAAAGAACGAGCCGAGCAGATATAAAAACATGAACAACGGTGCAAAAAGCAATGTTGTTAAAGTGCCGGTACGGATGATCTCGACTGCGTTTTCTATATCTCCCGCGCCCGAGTATATTCTTAACAGCAACGGCATACACAGATACAGCAGTACCGCCCATACTATCGAAAGGACCATCCCTAATTTCAACGCATCGGAAAAAGATGTTTTTACACCGTTTTTATCCTTTGCACCGTAAAAAAGCGCCGACATTGGCGTAAGTGTATATCCCATGCCTTCCGCTGACACCTGCGACAGTTGCCAGATGCTTTTTACAACGGTATAGATTGCGATTCCGTCAACGCCCAACGCTGACGAAACGATAATGCCATTGATAACAGCCGATATCGTTCCGTCTATAAGCTTATCGAGCGACGACGCGCTGCCTTTGACGATCGTATCGTAATACGTTTTTGCGCTTAATTTGACACGCACGAGCGGAAGCCGAAGCGAACGCACACGGACGATTATTACACACGAAACAAAATATACTATTGATGAAACAAATGTTCCGAGACCGAGCGCGCCTATACCGATATCGGGCAAAAGCTTTATAAAAAGTATCGAAAATACAAGGTTGGTAAAAAAATTAAGCAGATTTGCCCATGCCATATCCTTTTGATAGCCGTATGTTCCGAGGATAAGGAATATCAGTTGCGCAAGTGAATTAGGCGCATATGTCAAAGAATTAAAGCAAAGATATTGGGATGCGTATTCCCTGAGCTCAGGCGTTTTTGCGCCGAAAAGCGTCACTATCTGTCTTGAAAGCAGGATAGAAACTATTGTAAGCAGCATGCCCGTCGCAATTACGGCATACACGCCGAACGAAAACATTTCGTTTATTTTATTGCGGCTACCTCTGCCGAGCGCGGTTGCGTAAAACATCACCGTCCCCTGCACAAGCGCAAGCAATATTGCCGACGCGATCATTCCGGAAGGCACGGCGATACCTATTGCCGCAATATGCGCGGATGAGAAAAACACACCTGCAAGCATACTGTCAACAAGTCCGTTTATATTGAATGTCAGGGCAAGGAAAAAGCACGGCATAAACGTCCTCAAGATCATATGCCGTATTGTATAATTGCTTTTGTCCGAACTGTTACATTTCAACATTTTCATGATTTTCAAAATACCGTTCCATATTGATTTGTTATTGATTATTTCCGTTTGATGTCAATTCGCTGAAAGACATTATGAATTTGTCGGCTACGGCGGAAATCGCACTCATATCACTTTCAGAAGCCTTGTCAAAAACTCCGATTACCTCAAGTCCCGCCCGCTTTGCCGTCGTTACCGCTACGATATTGTCATCGTAAAAGATGATATCGGAGTTTTTGCATCCGATGCGCTTTGCCGCTTCAAAATATATTTCGGTGTTGTTTTTCGTGAGTGTACCGAAATCCTCTATCGACCAGACACCATCAAACAAGTCGAACACACCGTTGCGTTTTAAACAGACATCAAGGAATCTGTGCGGACTTGCAGTCAGAACTCCGAGATATTCGCCGTTCGCTTTGAGCTTTTCTAAGTATTCCTTTACACCGTCCTTTAACGGGATGCGGTATGCATATTCATCAAGTGCATACTTGTCCATATATGCAATTACCTCATCGACCGTCATTTTTACTCCGAGCTCGTTTATAAAATACTCCGCAGTGCCGCGGTCGCCGAGCGGCGTAATGATTCTTATTATATCATCGGGATAAGATGTCACTCCGTTGATTTTCAGTATATTCAGCATTTTGCCTGCCCATTGTTGCATGGAGTCGGCAAGCGTTCCGTCGAGGTCAAATATATGGTATTTCATTGTATACTCTCCTTTTCTATATTTTACCGCAAATTTTTCAACATGTCAAACCGCAATATTTGTCTGCAAATAATAAATTCATGTCTTGAAAAACGTTCAGTAGTGCGCTATAATATAAAAAAATAATTTAAGAGGTGTTCTACTATGTTCAACAAATTAGGCGCACAGCTCTATACCATCCGTGACTTTATGAATACTCCCGAGGAAGTCCGCGCAAGCTTCAAGAGGCTTAAATCAATGGGCTACGATCAGGGACAGACAGCGGGAGCGAAGATACCGTATGACGTATTCGGACAGATAGCTCTTGAGGAAGGCATTGAGCTTGTCGGCACGCACGAAAGCTTCCAGCGCATGGTTGAAAACTTTGATGAGGCTGTAAAGGTGCAGGAGCAACTCCATTGCGGGATAATGGGTATCGGTGGTTCGGGACGCGATCTTACGGACGATGATATCCTTGCCGGCTTCATAGCTGATGTAAATGAGGTATGCCGTAAGCTCAAGCCCCTTGGAATGCCGTTCTCATATCACAATCACAGTGCCGAATTTTTGAAGCACGCCAACGGCAAGACCACGATGGAATTGCTCGTTGAGGGCTTCGATAAGGATGCTACCTTCTGCCTTGATACATATTGGGTGCAGAACGGCGGCGGCGATGTACGTCATTGGATCGACATGCTTGCAAACAGGATCGACGTGCTTCACCTTAAGGATATGAAAAAGAGCATGCACGAAAACGATTGGCAGAAAACATATTATTGCGAGATCGGTCAGGGCAACCTTTGGTGGGAGGGCATTATGGAATCCGCCGAAAAAGCCAATGTCAAATATTATGTAGTTGAACAGGATTTCTCTGAGGATCCGTTCAAGAGCCTTGAAATAAGCTCAAACTATCTCCATAAGAATTTTATGAAATAAGAGGTAACACACATGAAAATTTTATTTGCCGGAACAAGCCACGGCGCACCGGAGAAAAATGCGTTCTGTACTTCCACGATGCTGCTTATCGGCGGCAAGATATATATTGTCGATGCGGGCGCACCGATATCGCCGCTTTTGGTGAACAACGACCTTAAGCACAGCGATGTGCGCGGAGTGTTCATCACACATGAGCATGGCGACCATACCGAAGGTCTTATCGAATTTTGCGATCAGGTGACATGGTACTATAAAGAAGCGCATCCGAAGCTGTTTTTCCCAGAACAAAAAATAATACCGATACTTTCGAATTGGCTCAGCGTGATGCTCCCGAACAATAAGTGCGAAATCGAAATGTCGGTTTATTCCGAGGGTGTTGTATACGAGGATGAAAACGTCAGAATTTTCGCGCGTAAGACGGATCACCTTGAATACGCTTATTCGTTTCTTGTCGAAGCCGAGGGCAAGCGCATTCTGCTCACCGGCGATATGGCATACAACTATCCCGATTTTCTGCGCATTGCGAACGGTGAGGAGTATGACCTTGTGATATGCGAGTCCGCACATTTCGATCCCGGTACACCCGATGAGATATTTACTCAGATAAAGACAAAACGCATGCTGGTAAATCATATTTCTCCGAAAAAGCGGTACGGTATGGAGGCTATCATGCAAAAGGTCAGCTACGATATGAGCTACGTGAATGACGGAATGATTGTGGAGATTTAGCATGGGCTCAGCCATCCTTGCTTTTTTTGAGTGACTTCGTTCTTCTGCACCACATGCAACATTTTTTACAGAAAAGCTTGATAGATACTTGTATTTCACGCAGAGTAAGAATAATACAGTGCCTTATGTTACACTATAGCACAGGCACTGTGTTTTTATTGCTTGGTTTATTGTGTCATCACACAAGCGGTATGGTGATCCATATCGGACAAAGGCATGTTTACGCCAATATGGATCGTCAAGCCTTCTTCGTAAGTTTGCAACGAATTAAGATAAGGGGAACATAATCGCTCTGTTTTTTGCAGTTTGGTTTCGGAAAAGCGACGAAGCACAATAAAATCTGTTAAAATCTCCAAAAAACAGTTGCCAAATCCATACTTTTTGTGGTATTATAAAGTGCGATAATTTTTAAGCACCATACACAAAGGGGATATCCGAATGAACTGTCACAATATAACAAATGCAACTGTTATGCGGAATATCGGCACGAATGCCGTCCCCGTCGGTATGGGCGTCACTTGTATATATTTTGTTAAAAGCACACGGTTTAACGGCCTTGGCGATACGCTGTTCGCGTAAGACCGAAGCTGTGTTTTTATTTTTATCATGCGGTGTGTCCGCTTTTGCGAGGTGAATTTTTTATGACGGGATTCCAGGGGATCGTTTGGACGGAACGTCTGTCGGCATCTCAGGCACTGATGACTACTCTTGTCGGGCTTGTGGTCGTGTTTGCGGTTCTGGCAATACTTATCGGCTTTATCGAGCTTATGCACGTGTTGCTTAAGGAAAAGCCTAAAGCGCAGAACAAGCAGGAAAGCGATGACGGAAAGCGCATTTCGGCAGGCGTGATAGCCGAGACACCGGAGACAGACTTTGCGTCAGACGGTGAGTTCGTTGCAGCGGTATCTACGGCGATATCGGTATACACGGGCAAGCCGAACGGCTCATTCAGAATAAAATCAATAAAAAAGGGTTAAAATCCATGGAGGAAAGAATAATGCGTAAATTCAATGTTAACGTAAACGGAAAAATATATGTTGTCGAAATCGAAGAAACGGGCGAGGCGGCTCCCATTCAAGAAGCACCGAAGAACGAAGCACAGCCCGCACCGCGGAGCACTGTTAAAGCGAGCGCTGACAGCACACAGCTCAAAGCACCTATGTCCGGCACGATACTTGATGTAAAGGTAAAGGTCGGAGACGCGGTAAAAGCAGGAAGTGTTATCTGCATACTTGAAGCGATGAAGATGGAAAACGAATTGGTCGCACCCTCCGACGGTGTTATCGAGAGCGTAGTTGCAAAGGGCACTTCGGTCAATACCGACGATATTCTTGCTTCGCTTAAGTAATCGGAGGCAGGATAATGGACATTACTACTATGACGGATGCCGCCGTTCATTCGGTAAGCTTTGCCGACACCGTAGGCGACTTGTGGCGGGCGAGCGGAATATACAGTATTTTCAGTGATTTTTTAGGTGCGGGCTGGCAGATACTTATAATGATCATCATTGCCTGCATATTACTTTATCTTGCGATAGGCAAAGGCTTTGAACCGCTTTTGCTCGTACCCATTGCAACGGGCATGTTGCTTGCAAACATCGGCGGCGGACAGATATTCAATTCGCTTTGCTTTGCCGGCGGTCATGTTGAGTGGTCGTTCTTCAACGGCAAGGGCGCGTATGTGCTGGGTCTTGATAAAATAACGGATATGTTGCGGGGGAGTCTGTATATATATCCGACAGGTGAGATAGTCCTCGGGCAAACGCTTATCGGTCAGCTTGACGGTGCGACGGTCTCGGCACTTTCAAACATTGCGGCGGATGTTGCGGGACAGATCCAAAACGGTCAGCTTATTTTCGGTGAGACCGTTATAGGCAACATAGACACGATGTCGATGATAATCCAGCCCGACATGCTTTCAATGCTCAATTCGGCTATTCCCGGTGCGTTCACGGGCGCAGAGCTTGTCAAGGCGGGACTGTTCGATTACCTCTACTTGGGCGTTAAGCTCGGAATTTATCCCTGCCTCATCTTCATGGGCGTGGGCGCGATGACCGATTTCAGCCCGCTGATAGCAAACCCCAAGAGCCTTTTGCTCGGCGCGGCGGCTCAGCTCGGTATCTTTGTTGCGCTTTTGCTTGCGACGCTCGTCGGCTTCGGCGCGAACGTTGCGGCATCTATCGGCATAATCGGCGGTGCAGACGGTCCTACGGCGATACTTGTAGCAAGTATGCTTGCCCCCGAATACCTTGCGCCCATCGCTGTTGCGGCGTATTCGTATATGGCACTTATTCCCGTTATCCAGCCGCCTATCATGCGCTTGCTTACAACGAAAAAAGAGCGCTCCATCGTTATGGGACAGCTTCGCCCCGTTTCGAAGCGTGAGCTTATAATCTTCCCGATCGCGGTCGCGGCGATAGTGATACTGATACTTCCCGATACCGCTCCGCTTATCGGAAGCCTTATGTTCGGAAATCTCCTGCGCGTGTGCGGCGTTACGGAACGTCTTTCCAAGACCGTGCAGAACGAGCTTTGCAATATCGTTACGATATTCCTCGGCACTACCGTCGGCGCGACGGCGGTGTACAGTTCATTCCTTGCGTTTGAGACCGTAAAGATAATTTTGCTCGGACTTATCGCCTTTGCGTTCGGTACGGCGGGCGGTGTGCTTTTGGGCAAGCTTATGTGCAAGCTCACGCACGGACAGATCAACCCGCTTATCGGCTCGGCAGGCGTTTCGGCAGTACCTATGGCGGCGCGTGTTTCGCAGACAGAGGGACAGAAAGCCAATCCCAAAAACTTCCTGCTCATGCACGCAATGGGTCCGAACGTTGCCGGTGTTATCGGCTCGGCGGTCGCGGCGGGCGTACTGCTTTCAATATTCGGTTAAAGGGTGAACGATATGGGAAAGGTCTTAATTACTGATACTATCCTGCGCGATGCACATCAGTCTCAGGCGGCAACGCGTATGCGCCTCGACGAAATGCTTCCCGCATGTGAAATACTTGACAGCATCGGCTACTATTCACTTGAAGCGTGGGGCGGTGCGACGTTTGATTCGTGCCTGCGCTTTTTGAACGAGGATCCGTGGGACAGATTGCGCACACTGCGCAAGGCTCTGCCTCACACAAAGCTCCAGATGCTTCTGCGCGGACAGAACATTCTCGGCTACCGTCATTATGCAGATGATGTTGTTGATAAATTCGTTCAGAAGAGCATCGAAAACGGTATAGATATCATTCGTATTTTTGATGCACTGAACGATTTGAGAAATATGGAGCAGGCGGCGAAAAGCACAAAGAAATACGGCGGTCATGCCGAACTTGCCATGAGCTATACCGTCAGCCCCGTGCATACAACGGATTATTTCGTAGAGCTTGCCAAACAGATGGAGCAGATGGGTGCGGACACCATATGCATAAAGGATATGGCGAATCTGTTGCTTCCGTATGATGCCTATGAGCTTGTTTCAAAGCTCAAGGCGGCGGTAAAATGCCCGATACATCTTCATACGCACAACACGAGCGGTACGGGCGATATGACGATACTAAAGGCGATAGAAGCGGGTGTGGATATCGTCGATACATCGCTTTCTCCGCTTGCAAACGGCACGAGCCAGCCCACGACAGAATCGCTTGTCGCAACGCTTCGCGGCACTCAGTACGATACGGGGCTTGAGCTTGAAAAGCTTGTAAAGGCAAGTGAGCATTTCAAAAAGGTCGCACAGCGTCTTAAAAATGATAAAATACTCGATCCCAAGGTGCTCAGCGTAAACATAAACACACTGCTTTATCAGGTGCCGGGCGGAATGCTTTCAAATCTTCTGAATCAGCTCAAGGAAGCCGGTAAAGCGGATAAGCTTGAGGAATGCCTTGCGGAAGTGCCGAACGTAAGACGCGATTTCGGATATCCGCCGCTGGTAACGCCTACAAGTCAGATAGTCGGCACACAGGCAGTGCTTAACGTGCTTTCCGGCGAACGCTATAAGATGGTCACCAAGGAATCAAAAGGACTTCTCGCGGGCGAATACGGCCAGCTTCCCGCACCCGTAAACGAGGAAGTGCGTAAAAAATGCATAGGCGATACGCCCGTCATAACGGGACGGCCCGCCGATGCGCTCAAACCGGAATTCGACAAGTATCTGCAAGAGATCGGAGACTACATGATACAGGAGGAAGATGCGCTTTCTTATGCACTTTTCCCGCAGGTAGCAATGAATTTCTTCAAGAAGAGAAAAGAAGCGGCAGAGGGCGGAGCTTCGCTTGATATCAATGTAAGTGTTTCCGAAATAAAATAAAGGGACATTTATTTATATGAGTGAAGATTTTATTGACAGAATTGAGCTTGCATATAAAAAAATGAGTAAGGGTCAGAAAATGATAGCAAGATTTCTGACCGATAATTACGATAAAGCCGCTTTTATGACTGCCGGTAAGCTGGGTGAAAAAGCGGGCGTGAGCGAATCTACCGTGGTCAGATTCGCAAATTCACTCGGTTATTCGGGATATCCCGAAATGCAGAAGGAGCTTCAGGAGATGCTCCGCAGCAGACTTACCGGAACACAGCGTATGGAGCTTACCGAAGCACTTTCCGGCTCGGTGCTGTTTGAAAAGGTGCTGAAAACCGATATAGACAATATTCGCGTGACACTCGGCAATATCGACAAGCAATCGTTCGAAAAGGCGGTAAACGCCATACTCAACGCCAAACGCATATATATCATGGGCGTGCGCTCGGCTTCTTCAATAGCGAGCATACTTGCGTATTATCTTGATTTTATTCTCGATAATGTCAAGCTCGTAAACGAAGTCAATAATGATAACATAATACATGTGACATCCGACGATGTGTTTATCGGGATAAGCTTTCCGCGCTATTCGAAGCGTACTGCGGATGCCATGAAATATGCAAAATCGCACGGAGCGACATGCATAGGAATAACAGACAGCGCATTTTCGCCGTTGAGCGAGTTCACGGACATAAAGATGGAAGCGTATTGCAATACTGTTTCGTTCGTTGATTCGCTCGTAGCGCCGTTAAGCGTCATAAATGCACTGCTTGCAGCAATAAGTCTGAAGAAAAGGGATAAGCTTTCCGCCAATCTTAAGGAAATGGAAGGCATCTGGAATCAGAATAACCTCTATGCGGCAAAAAAATAAAGTATTCGTTATCGGCGGCGGTCCTGCGGGAATGCTTGCGGCGGCGCAGGCGGCGCGGGCAGGAAATGATACCGTTCTCGTCGAGAAAAACGAAAAGCTCGGTAAAAAGCTGTTCATTACGGGCAAGGGCAGATGCAATGTGACCAACGGTTGCGATATTGAGGATTTCTTTGCGAATATCGCACATAATAAAAGCTTTTGCTATTCCGCGGTGTATTCGTTCAGCCCCGACAGCACGAGGGAGCTTATCGAAAACAACGGTGTGCCGCTTAAAACCGAACGCGGCAACAGAGTGTTTCCGCAAAGCGATAAATCAAGCGATATCATAAAGGCACTTGAAAAGAACTTGCGTGATGCAGGTGTGCGTGTGATGCTTAAGACAAAGCTTGATGACATAACCGTATCGGATAACACGGTCACTGGCGTGGTGCTTAACGGCAAGGCGTATAATTGTGATAAGCTTATTCTCGCACTCGGCGGTGCGTCTTATGTATCGACAGGCTCGGATGGCGAATGGAAGAGAAAAATAGAATCGCTCGGGCATACGGTCGAACCGTTCCGCCCGGCACTTGTACCGCTTACATCAAGTCAGGCATGGGTGCGTCAGCTTCAGGGACTTTCACTTAAAAACGTTACGCTTACGGCAGTTTATAAGAACAGGACCGTCTATGAGGAGCTTGGCGAAATGCTGTTCACGCATTTCGGGATATCGGGACCGCTTGTGCTTACACTTTCAAGCGTGCTTGAAAAACCCGAGTTTAATAAGCTCAATGTTTATATAGACCTCAAACCGGGCTTGAGCGAAACTCAACTCGATGCGCGCATACTCAGAGACTTTGCCGAAAACGGAAACAAAACACTGAAAAATGCCTGCGTAAAGCTGTTGCCGTCAAGACTGATATCGGCGGTAATACTCAATGCCGGGCTTGATGAAAATGAAAAAATAAGTCAGTTTACGGCGGAAAAACGCAAGAAACTTGTTCAGACGCTTAAAAAGCTCGAAATAAAAGTAAACGGCTTCGGCGAAATCAATGAAGCCATAATCACGCGCGGCGGTGTAAATGTCAAAGAGATAGACCCGTCAACGATGCAGAGTAAACTGATAAAGAATCTTTATTTCTGTGGCGAAATGATAGATATAGACGCGTTTACGGGCGGCTTCAACATTCAGCTCGCGCTTTCAACGGGATATTCAGCGGGGAATGGTGAGGACTGACCGCACGGGGCAGATTCGAAAAACGCAAAACGGAGATAAATTATGAAAATAGCACTTGACGGTCCTGCCGGCGCGGGAAAGAGCACCGTAGCCAAGGCGGCAGCGAAAAAACTGAACATAATGTATCTTGATACCGGCGCGATGTATCGCGGCGTTGCACTTTATATGTCACAAAAGGGCATTTCGAGCGATGACGAAAAAAGCGTTGTCGAGGCACTTAAAAGCATCGTTCTTTCGGTGCGCTATGAGGACGGCACGCAGAAAATATATCTCGGGGAGCAGGATGTTTCTCAAAAAATACGTGAGAACCACATTTCTCCGCTTGCATCGGCGTTTTCGGCACTTAAGCCGGTAAGAGAATATCTCGTTGCACTGCAAAGAGAGACGGCAAGCAAAAACGATTGCATCCTTGACGGACGCGATATCGGTACATGTGTGCTGCCCGATGCGGATTTTAAGTTTTATCTTACCGCTGATGCGCGTGAACGCGCCCGCAGACGCGCTCTTGAGCTTGAAGCCAAGGGCGAAAAAGCCGATATCGACGTTATACAAAAAGAAATCGAACAGCGTGATTACAACGATTCACACAGAGAGTTTTCGCCGCTCAGGCAGGCTGATGACGCCATGCTTATCGATAGTACACATATGACTGCCGATGAAGTGCTTGATTTTATAATCCATACGGTAAAGAGGGTAAATAAATGATTCACACATTTGCGAAATTTGTCGCATTTATCGTACTTAACATTTTTGCTCCGACAAAGGTGTACGGACGTGAAAATATCAAAAGCGGAAATGTTATTTTTGTGTGCAATCACCAAAGCATGGTGGATGCGTTCATCAACTTTTTATATTTGCCGTCAAATACGCATTTTATGGCAAAAAAGGAGCTTTTTGCAAACAAGTTTTTCGCGTATGTCCTGAAACGAACCAAGGTTTTTCCCGTGAACAGAGGAAAAGCAGATGTCTCGGCGATAAAGCATGCCTGCGAGGTGCTTAAGAAAAATGATAATCTGTGCATATTCCCGCAGGGAACGCGCAGGGAAAGGCCGTATATCGAACAAGACGATATGCACTCCGGCATCGGTATGTTGCTTCTTAAGGAAAAAAGCACGATCGTTCCGATGATGTTTCCTAAAAAGCCGGGCTTTTTCAAAAAGAACACGCTCTACATAGGCAAACCGCTTGATATGTCGGAGTTCGAAGGCGAAAAATTCAATTCCGCAACGATGAGCCGCGCGGCACAAAAGGTCGGCGATGAGATGAATGAGCTGCTTAGCGAAAAACAAAAAAACGTTTAAGGAGCCGAAATGAAATTTATTGTTGCCGAAAGCGCCGGATTTTGCTTCGGCGTAAAAAAAGCGGTCGATACCGTTTGCGAAAGCATCAAAAAGTATCCGGAGCTTTATACTCTCGGTGAAATAATACATAATCCGCAGGTCGTTGAGCAATTCAAATCGCAGGGCGTTTTCCCCGTCGAGAGCGCCACGGACGTTGAGCATGGCGCGGTGATAATACGCAGTCACGGTGCGCCGGAGCGTCTTGTGCGCGAATTTTCGGATAAAAACATAGAAATTATCGACGCAACATGTCCTTTTGTAAGAAGAATTCAAAAAATCGTGCAAAAAGCGTTGCTCAATAACGAATTTATTGTTATAATAGGCGAGAGGTCACATCCTGAGGTCATCGGCATTAACGGCCACTGCGGTGATAAAGGATATGTCATCAATTCACCCGGAGAGGTCTCAGATCTTCCGGACACGGATAAACCGATTTGTGTCGTCGCGCAGACGACAACACGCAAACAGCTGTATGAGAGCATCGTCGAGGAGCTCGTGGAACGCTTCGGGAACAAAAACGTCAACGTGTTCGACACTATCTGTGATGCCACGGCACAGCGTCAGCGCGAGGCAATGGAAATAGCTTCACATGTTGATGCTATGCTCGTTATAGGTGGCAGGCAAAGCTCCAATACCGCAAAGCTGTTCAAAATATGCAGCGAAAAATGTTCAAGGACCTATGCAGTAGAAACAAAAGATGAAGTTTCTGCTATAAAAACATATAAAAACGATATCATAGGTGTAACCGCCGGTGCTTCCACCCCGGATTGGTTAATAAAGGAGGTTGTGGATAGAATGAGTGAGAATCTCACGGAAAACATGAGTTTTGAAGAAGAATTGGACAAAACTCTTGTACGGATTCACCCCGGTCAGGTGATCAAGGGCAGAGTAATTTATGTAAAGGACGATGAAATCAGCGTTGATATCGGCTATAAGGCAGACGGTCTGATCACCAAAGAGGAACTGACAGCCTCCGATATGACTTTTGCGCCTGACGATGAAATCGAAGTAGAAGTCGTAAAGGTCAAGGACGATGAAGGGAACGTTATTCTTTCAAGAAAAAAAATCATGGCACGTCTTGAAGCTGATAAAACGCTCGAGGGCATTTCAAACGGCGAAATATTTGAGATAACCGTCAAGGAAGCCGTAAAGGGTGGTCTTACCGCTGATTACAACGGAATAAGAGTATTCATTCCGCGTTCGCAGATAAGAGCCAATGGCTTTACAAAGGATGTTGACCGTTATGTAGGTCAGACACTTCGCGTTCGCGCAATCGAAATCGACGCAAAGCACCGCAGAGTAGTTGCTACTCACGGAGCTATAATCGCCGAAGAAAAAGCTGCGGCATTTGAAGCGGCTTGGTCCAAGCTTGAGGAAGGCGCTACGGTAACGGGTACGGTACGCCGTCTTACCGATTTCGGTGCGTTCGTAGATCTCGGCGGAGTTGACGGTCTTATACATATCGGCGATATCGCGTGGTACCGTATCAATAAGCCGTCAGACGTTCTTAAGGTAAACCAGCAGGTACAGGTAGTCATCCTTGCTCTTGATAAGGAAAATCAGCGCATTTCGCTCGGCTATAAGCAGCTTCAACCCAAGCCTTGGGACAATGCCGCTGAAAAATACGCGGTAGATTCCGTTGTAAAGGGTACGGTAGTGCGCACTACCTCGTTCGGAGCGTTTGTTGCGCTTGAGCCCGGTATAGATGGTCTTGTACACATCTCAGAGGTTTCGAATAAATACGTTTCCAAGGTAGAAGACGCTGTCAAGGTCGGCGAAGAGATCGAGGCACTCGTGCTTGATGTAAATACCGCTGATAAGAGAATATCATTGAGCATTAAGGCATTGCTCGCTCCCGAAGACACTGAAACCGATGCTCCTGAAGAAGAGCTTTCGGAAGAAGAACCCGAAACCGAAGCATAAAAAACTAAGTTTTTCAGCTCAGAGCCTGAATAAAGGGCTCTGAGCGTTTTTGCATTTTTATGCGCAAAAAGTAAAAACTAATAAGAAAACATGTATAAATATTCAAAAATATTAGTAAAAATATAAATATTTCGATACTTTATAGAATAAATATGCAGAAATCAGTTGACATATCCGCTATTGGTGATATAATACAAGCAGAAAGTTTTGCTACGCAAGCCTTGCGCCCTTCGTGCGCCATATCTTTGATATGTCTGCGTATTGAATGACGGCGCAAAAATGCCATTGCAAGCAAGCATTTTTGCTTATGATATAATAAGACAATAATATTTTAGGAGGCACTAAAATGGATAAAAGTAAAATAAAAAAAGTGGTGTTGGCGTATTCCGGCGGACTTGATACTACGATAATCATTCCGTGGCTCAAGGAAAACTACAATAACTGCGAGGTCATAGCCGTTTCGGGCAATGTCGGTCAGGCGGATGAGCTTGAAGGACTTGAGGAAAAGGCAATAAAGACGGGTGCGTCCAAGCTTTATGTGCTTGATCTTACCGATGATTATGTTGATAACTACATTATCCCCACAATGAAGGCGGGTGCAGTGTACGAGGAATATCTGCTCGGCACGAGCCATGCACGTCCCTGCATAGCAAAGGGACTTGTTGAGATAGCACTCAAGGAAGGCGCTGACGCTATCTGCCACGGCTGCACGGGCAAGGGCAACGACCAGGTCCGCTTTGAGCTTGCAATAAAGCATTTTGCACCCAATATGCCCATCATCGCTCCGTGGAGAGAGTGGAGCATCAAATCGCGTGACGAGGAGATAGATTACGCCGAGGCGCATAATGTTCCGCTTAAGATAAACAGGGCGACCAACTATTCAAAGGATAAGAACCTGTGGCATCTTTCGCACGAGGGACTTGACCTTGAGGATACCGGCAACGAACCGCAATATGAGAAAAAAGGCTTCCTTGAAATGGGAGTTTCCCCGATAGACGCTCCCGATGAGCCCACTTATGTGACGCTTGAATTTGAAAAGGGCGTTCCCGTTGCGCTTGACGGTGAAAAGATGTCGGCAAAGAATATCATATTAAAGCTCAATGAGCTTGGCGGCAAGAACGGCATCGGACTTCTTGATATCGTTGAAAACCGCCTTGTCGGCATGAAGTGCCGCGGCGTGTATGAGACTCCCGGCGGAACCATTCTTTATAAGGCTCACAGCGTGCTTGAAACGCTTTGCCTTGACAAGCTTACGATGCATGAGAAGCAGAAGCTTTCCATCACCTTCGCGGAGCTTGTATATAACGGTCAGTGGTTCACTCCTCTGCGCGAGGCACTTTCCGCATTCGTTGATAAGACGCAGGAAAAGGTCACCGGCAAGGTTCGTCTCAAGCTCTACAAGGGCAACATGATAAACGCAGGTGTTTGGAGTCCGTATTCACTTTATTCCGAGGAAATAGCCACCTTCGGTGAGAGCGATTATGACCAGAAGGATTCGGCGGGCTTCATCAACCTTTACGGCTTGCCGATAAAGGTACAGGCTATAGTTGATGCTAAAACGGAGAAAAATTAAATGGCTGTAAAAATGTGGGCGGGAAGAAATGACGGCAACACCGATAAGCTTGCCGACGATTTCAATTCTTCCATACGTTTCGACTGTAAAATGTATAAGCAGGATATAACAGGAAGCATGGCGCACGCCGCTATGCTTGCCTCCTGCGGTATAATAAGCGAGAAGGAAGCCGATATACTCGTAGACGGTCTGCAAGGCATACTTGATGATATCGAAGCAGGTAAGCTTGAGTTCGACCCCGAATGCGAGGACATCCATATGTTCGTTGAGCAGGTGTTGACGGAGCGCGTCGGAGATACGGGCAAGAAGCTCCATACCGCGCGAAGCCGCAACGACCAGGTCGCACTTGATATGAGAATGTATCTGCGTGACGAATCGGAAGAGGTACTTGAGCTTCTTAAAAATCTTGTGTATAATATCACTACCAAAGCAGAGCGTTACCGCGATACGATAATGCCCGGCTACACACATTTACAGCGTGCGCAACCTATCGTTTTCGGGCATCAGCTTATGGCATATGCCATGATGTTTTTACGTGATATCGACAGGATAAGCGACGCGAGAAAGCGTATGAATATTTCGCCTATCGGCTCATGCGCACTTGCGGGTACGACTTACAAGACCGACAGAACATTTGAAGCGGAGCGGCTCGGCTTCGATGGGATATGCATGAACAGCATCGACGGCGTGTCGGACAGGGATTTCTGCGTTGAGCTTTTGAGCGATATCGCCATAACGATGATGCATCTTTCACGTTTCGCAGAGGAGATCATACTGTGGTCGAGCTGGGAATTCAAGTTCGTTGAGCTTTCCGATGCGTTCACAACCGGCTCTTCGATAATGCCGCAAAAAAAGAATCCTGACATGGCGGAGCTTGTACGTGGCAAAACAGGAAGAGTTTACGGCGATCTGATGGGACTTCTTACGGTGCTTAAAGGACTTCCGCTTGCATACAATAAGGATATGCAGGAGGATAAGGAAGGCGTATTCGATGCGCTTGAAACCGTAAAGACCTGCTTGCAGGTGTTTATCGGCATGATATCTACGATGAACGTGCGCGATGACAATATGCTCCGTGCGGCGCAGACGGGCTTCATCAATGCCACCGATCTTGCCGATTATCTCGTTAAAAAGGGTATGCCGTTCCGTAATGCGTATAAAGTATCCGGCAGGATAGTCGCAAAATGTATTGCGGAAAACAAAATACTTGAAACGCTTACACTTGAAGAATATAAGGAATTCGACCCTGTGTTCGCAGAAGATGTTTATAAAGAGATCGACCTGAAAACATGCGTTGAAAAACGTATCAGCGAGGGCGGAACCTCAAAGGCTTCGGTCGAGGCTCAGATAGAATATGTCAGAAGTATTTTGGCTGACCGTACATAACGGCAGTTAATATATAAAAAAGGAGAAAAGAAAATGAAAAAGGTTTTATCGGTTATCATTGCATTTGTGCTTGTATTTGCTTGCCTGACAGCTTGCGGAACAAACACGGAAGCAAAAGGAGTCAAGGTCATCAATGTCCCGCTTACCGAGGAGGAATACGCATACGGCGTTTCAAAGGATGATCCCGAGCTTCTTGCTAAACTCAATGATTACATCGCAAAAATCAAGGCTGACGGCACAATGGATGCCATCATGAACGTTCACTTCGGCGGCGGCACTGCCACGGGTATAGCTTCTGCTGAACCCGACAGCACGAAGGATCAGCTTACCATCGTTACTCATACGGGCTTTGTTCCGTTTGAATATCTTGAGGGCGATCTTTACTACGGTATTGATATTGAAATAATGAAGGGCTTTGCGGATTCTCTCGGCAAAGAGCTTGTTATCCAGAATATCGACTTTGAATCGGTACTCAACAACGTTGATGCGGGCTATGCCGATATCGCGGCTGCCGGTCTTACAAAGAATGCGGAACGTGAAAAGCAGGTTTCTTTCTCGACATCTTATTACAATGCCTCTCAAATGGTCATCGTAAAGGCTGACGATACGAGATTTGATGCTTGCAAGACCAAGGAAGACGTTGAAGCTATCCTTAACGGCCTTGATTCTTCGAAGACGATCGGATGCCAGAACGGCACCACGGGCAAGAGCTATATCGCCGGCGATGAAGCATTCGGCTTTGCCGGACTCAAGGCGATAGGCAAGGGCTATGAGAACGGTGCACTTGCAGTCCAAGACCTTATCAACGGTAACCTTGACTGCGTTATCATCGACGAGGCTCCTGCTAAGGCGATATGTGCAAAGATGAACGCCACAGCATAATCAAAGCATATTCAAAAACATGGATTTTTACCGGACAGGTCATTTTGACCTGCCCGGTGATTTCGCGTTTTCGGATAGCATAAGGAAGTCCGGATTTTGACAGTCTTGAAGGGATTCCTTATGCTATACAGAAAAAGTGTAAAGTAATAGTATTAAGGCGGTGTATTTGTGAGTAATATCGGTGCAAAATGGGAGGTATTTGCCAAGTCGTTTTTTGAACGCGGAGCATATGTGAGTGTGCTCGACGGATTGAAAAACACTATGATAATTGCCGTCCTCGGACTTGTGATAGGTATAATAATAGGTACTTTGATAGCTGTTATCAAGGTGGTACCAAGCAAAAAAAAGACAGTCGGTGTGCTTAAGAAAATCGGAGACATATATGTTGCGTTCTTTCGCGGTACACCCATGGTGGTACAGCTTTTGCTCGGCTACTATGTGATTTTCCCGCTTGTCGGAATAAAGCTTTCGTCGTTACTTGTCTGCATCATAATATTCGGCTTGAATTCAGGTGCATATGTTTCCGAAATAATGCGTTCGGGACTTTTGTCGGTCGATTACGGTCAGACAGAGGCGGGACGGGCACTCGGGCTGAACTTCGCTTCGACCATGCTTATGATAGTCGTTCCGCAGGCGGTAAAGAATATTCTTCCCACACTCGGCAATGAATTTATTGTGCTTATCAAGGAAACGTCGATAGTATCGTTTGTCGGCGCGGTGGATCTGTGTGTGGCATTCAAGAATATCGGCTCGGCGAATTATGAGTTTATGATACCGTATCTCGTTATGGCATTGGTATACATAGTGCTTGTGCTTATATTTACATTTCTTATCAAGCTTATGGAAAAGAGGTTGAGAGCAAGTGACAGACAGCCACATCATCATCAGCGCTAAAAACATATATAAGAATTTCGGTAATAATCACGTTCTTAAAGGAATGAGTACCGATATACGTAAGGGCGAAAAGGTCGTTATCATCGGACCGTCCGGTTCGGGTAAAAGTACATTTCTGCGTTGCCTGAATCTGCTTGAGGAGCCTACATTCGGTGAGGTGTGGTTTGAAAACCGCCTTGTCACGCCGGTAGACCCGTACCTTCATATGGATGTTATCGAGGCGTCTAACACATATAACAAAATGTACGGAAAAATCAATTCTGACGGTACACAGCTTTCACATGAGGAAATAAGGGAAAGCATTATAAGAGATATAAAAGAGCATGATCTGCTTCATGAAAAAAACGAGGGCAAAGCTTATAAGGCACTCATGAAGCAGATATATAACGACAATTATATCAATATCAATATCGCACGGCAGAAGATAGGCATGGTTTTTCAGCAATTCAATCTTTTTCCGCATAAAACAATACTTGAAAATCTTACGCTTGCGCCAATGAGACTTCTTAAGCTTTCTAAGGAAGAAGCCGAGGAACGCGCAATGGAGCGCCTAAAGCGTATTGGCTTGCCCGAAAAAGCAAAATCGTATCCCGGAATGCTTTCGGGCGGACAAAAACAGCGTGTAGCAATAGTACGCGCACTCTGCATGGAGCCTGATGTGATGCTGTTCGATGAGCCGACGAGCGCGCTCGATCCCGAAATGGTCGGCGAGGTGCTCGATGTTATGAAGGAGCTTGCGTCTGAGGGCATGACGATGGTGGTAGTCACTCATGAAATGGGCTTCGCACGTGAGGTAGCAAACCGTGTGATGTTCCTTGACGGCGGAAATATTCTTGAAGAAGGCTCACCGCAGGATGTTTTTATAAATCCGCAGAGCGAACGTTTGAAATCATTTCTTGCAAAGGTGTTATAAATATGGATTTTTACGGCAAAAGTTTTTTGAAGCTGCTTGATTTTACAACTGATGAAATTGAATATCTGCTTGATTTTGCGCAGGAGCTCAAAGCGCAAAAAAAGGCGGGTATCGACCAAAAAGTATTCAGTGGAAAAAACATAGCGCTTATTTTTGAAAAAACAAGTACGCGCACACGCTGTGCGTTTGAGGTGGCGGCGAGCGACCTCGGCATACATCCCGTTTATCTTGACCCGAAAGGCTCACAGATAGGAAAAAAGGAAAGCATCCGCGATACCGCTCGCGTTTTGGGCAGGATGTTCGACGGTATCGAATATCGCGGCTTCGGGCAGGAGATAGTTGAACAGCTCGCGGAATATTCGGGCGTACCCGTGTGGAACGGACTTACGAACGAATTTCATCCTACTCAGATATTGGCGGATTTTCTGACGATACGTGAGCATTTCGGAGAGCTTCGCGGCAAAAAGCTCGTGTATATGGGCGATGCACGTTATAACATGGGTAATTCGCTTATGGTCGGATGCGCTAAAATGGGCATGCACTTTGTTGCCTGCGCACCGAAGAAATATTTTCCGCAAAAAGAGCTTGTCGATAAATGTATGCAGATTGCATCCGAGACCGGAGCAACACTTGAATTCATCGAGGAGCCGGAAAAGGCGGTCAGAAACTCCGATGTTATCTATACCGATGTCTGGGTCTCAATGGGTGAGCCTGATGAAGTGTGGAGCGAACGCATAAACGATCTTACACCGTACCGTGTGACGAGCGAGCTTATGGTGGCAGCAGGCAAGCAATGCCGTTTTATGCACTGTCTGCCGGCGTTTCACGACCTCGGAACGGCTGTCGGAAAGGAAATATACGATAAATTCGGAATTGATTGCATGGAGGTCACCGATGAGGTATTCGAGGGTGAACAGTCGATAGTATTCGACGAAGCCGAAAATCGCATGCATACTATCAAGGCGGTCATCGCGGCGACACTCGGCTGCAAGAAAGGCTGATCATGGCAGTAATCAACAGAAAATATATGCTCAAGCTTTCCGAAATGGACGACGAGGACGCCTTCGACCCCGCTGACCTTTCGCCGGAAGAGTTGTTTTCGCTTGATACTGATGCGCACGAAAAGTTCGTGGATAGGTATAAGGCACATTATGACGATATAAAGACGAGCAACAAGCTCCATAAGGAGGATTGGTAAAATGAACAGAGTGATGGTTTTTCCGAATAACAAAATGAAAGCACTTACACTCAGCTACGATGACGGCGTAGATGACGATATCAGGTTGATCGAAATTATGCGCAAGAATGGCTTGAAGGGTACGTTCAATATCAATACCGGATGTTTTTCGGCTGAGGGCACGGTTTTCCCAAAAAATGCTTTTCACCGCCGAATGACTGAGGCACAGGCGTATAAACTCTACGAAAATAACGGCATGGAGGTAGCTGTGCACACATGCACACATCCGCATTTGGAAAATTTGCCGCTTAATGAGGTAACATATGAGGTCCTGCAGGACAAAATGAACATCGAAAAAGCAACGGGCAGGATCTGCCGTGGCATGGCGTATCCTTATGGCACCACTAATGACGAGGTTGTTGAAGTCTTAAAAAAATGTGGGATACTGTATTCGCGCACGACGCAGGCAACAAGATATTTCGGGATTCCCGAAAATTGGCTCAGACTTCCTTCAACATGCCATCATAATGACCCCGAGCTTATGAAGCTCGCAAAGAACTTTGTTGAATCAAATCCCGTTCACGGCGTACAGCTTTTCTACCTTTGGGGACATAGCTATGAGTTCGAGCGCGACGACAATTGGAATGTCATCGAGAAATTTGCGGAGTACATCGGCAATCGTGATGACATTTGGTATGCCACCAACAGTGAGATATTTGAATACATCGAAGCATATAAACAGCTCCGCACCTCCTGCGACGGACATATCATTTATAATCCTACTGTAGCCACGTTGTATTTCATGATAAAAGACACAAAATACGAAATTGCCCCCGGCAAAACAGTGAGGGTGTAAGCGCGATATATGCGGTGGACAGTGTCCACATGCCCTTCTTTTAGGGCTTTGTGGCTCCACACAATGATATAATAATCGCAGAAAGTCTTGCTGCGCAAGGCTTGCGCACCTTGTGCGCCGAATCTTCGATTCGTCTGCTTATTGAATCACGGCGTAAAAATGCCATTGCAAGCAAGCATTTTTACTTATGATATAATAAGAAAATTGAGAAAGCTTTATATGTTTCTCACTCATACGTTTGCATAAAAAATTCTCCCGCCTATTTACGGTGGGAGAATTTTTCAAAAAGTTACAAAAGTTTTTTTATCCCGATTTTTTTAAAGAAGCGGGCGGGGAGAAAATGTGGCGGAGCTTCTTGCAGGGGGGCAGAGCTCCACTGAACGCTTCATAAAAACAATCAAATCCTATCTCGGCATTTCTTTATTGCATTTATAACGTTTTGCGCATAAAATGTGAAGCCCGCATCATTCGGATGCAGTACGGTATCGGCAAAAAAATCCGATGAATGCGGAATAAAATCACGCGCCTCTATCACCGTTATATCGTTCACCGAGGCTGTTTTGCGCAGGATATCACGTGTCTGCTCAAGCGTAAGTCCGCTCGCTCGGGGCGGATCGCTCCCGTCGTTTGTATCGGCACTCACGCGCCATATCGGCAGGATGCAATATATCTCGGCTTTCGGATAAAGCCTTTTGATTTTTTTGAAATATGCCTCTGAATTTGTCTGTATGTCCATGCCGCATGCCCAATCGTTTACGCCGTACGCAACTGTGACCGTATCAGGCTCAAACGGAAGCTCTTCATCAAGCAGTTTTTCGTCGAATTTGTCGCCACCGATAGCTTGATTAAGTGCATATGCATTTAATGCATATGAGAGCATGTTCGCATATGTTATGTACGGATGGCGTGCATCGTAGCCCTGCGTTATGGAATCGCCGACGATCAGCAGTTTTTCGGCAAAAATATGCGGCATAACAGTGCCGTCAATATAAAAGTTTTTTACCGCGAAGCCGTTGAGATTCGGGAGGAAAATACAAACGTGTTTGTTCTTCTTTCCGCATGAAACATTTTTCAGTGAAAACTCGAAATGTCCTTCGGTATCCACAGTGTCTTCACAGATGCTTTCTACGAGAACGCCGTCAACGACCGCGTCTATACCGTAGAATTTTCTTGATGAACCGTCGAATATTTTATAATCAAATGATATCCGCGAAGCATCCGTATGAAAGCTGAATGTCATTGACGAAGTAGCTGAGTTCTTAATATCTTGTCCGCGTTCGGTATTATACTCCTCCTGCTTTTTTGTGAAGCGACTGAAATGCAGATACCCGTCTTTTTCCTCAAATCTTATTGCACCGGTTGTTATTTTTTTTATTTCTTCAAAAGAAAACAACATTACGATTCCATCCCATGTTAAAATTTTACTTATTCTACCATAAAACAATCAAAAAATCAATAGTATATATTTCTTGAATCTGTATAAGATAAAACAGACATTATTTTGAGGAGGATTTTTCATGAAAAGCAATATCAAATGTGATGCCGAAAAATGTATGCATAACTGCGACGGACTTTGTGATGCGGCTGTAGTCCATGTGCGTGACGGAAAAGACAGCGCGCAGAGCGCACGCTGTACGACATATGCCTATCGCATTTCTAATTCTGGGAGCCGTCTGCTTATGGAAATGGGTGAAGATATGTCACTTGACAGGCACGATAAAAACGAGGATATTCCTATAGCATGCGGTAAATTCGATTGTTGTCACAATACCGATTGCGCATGCACCGCGGAGAGCATACATGTGCTTTCACCGTCTGATTGCTCATGCAGTCAATGTTCCTGTAACACATACAAGCCGAAATAAGCATTTTGTTTCTATCGGGAATTGTGTAAAAAGCACCCTGTTGCACGGCAGGGTACTTTTATTATTGGCTGTTACGAAATGAAGTGATGAATCATATTAAAAACACGGTATGCGATAACCGATATATGAAAAGCAAGCAAACGAAATGTGCAACTGCTGATTTCAAAAAAATTTGCAGACAACGTTTCGGATTTTTGCCTGCTGTTTTTCAGCTATTATTTTGAAATTCTTGCCGCAAAAAGGCACAATAACATGACACTGCTTTTCACAAAGGTTATATATATGCTTTTTCTTTTGTACGGCATAAGCATAGGCGACAGCAGTACCGCTTTTCGGTTGATAGTCGGATAGATAATTGCTTCCGTATTTTCGTTTTGGCGGTTTATATGCTTCATCGAAATAAAATACACAGAAATCATTGTCGTTTATCATTGCCTGATTGCGTTCTACATAGCTTGCTCTGCCGGAAGTATATTTCGCAGAGTGTTCGTACTCGGCATCATAGTCCTTGATGTGTACTTGATGTCTCAGGATACTGCTCAATATCCGTTCTTTCTCTGCTTTATCTTCTTTCGTCGTGGCAATTTCGTGACGGCAGGTATAGGCAATTCTTTTTATGCCGGGATAGCTTTTTTGCAAATCGGTTACAACACCGTGACAGATCGAATCAAATTCGCTTCGGCTGCCGAACAGAAAATAAGTAACACCCTCCTCCGTGATAAGCCGTTTAACTGCTATCCGTATCTTTTCCCTCAATTCTTCGGCGTTCGGTACATCCCGGTGACCGATGAAACACGCTTTTTTTTTCACGCTCATTCCCTCCATGCTTGACTATAGCACGAAAAAATCAGAAAATCAATTCGGCAATATGTCTTCCGTATAGAGTGTTTACGAATACGTTGAAATCACATATACTATTGGTATGTAAGGAACGCTGTCGGAGGTGATTTTTTAAAAATGGAAACGATAGGAGCAAATATCCGGAAAGTGCGTCAACAAAAGAAAATGCGTCAAGAGGATTTGGCAGAAAAAGCAGATTTGACACCGAACTATATCGGCGCAATAGAACGTGGCGAAAAGATACCGTCACTTGAAGCGCTTGTTTCTATTATGAATGCTCTTGGCACTTCCGCAAACATTATTTTTCAGGATGTAGTGGATGCTGATTACACAGTAAAAACATCTCTGCTCTCTGATAAAATAGACAAGCTCTCAAAGGAAAACCGGGAGATTATTTACGCAGTTATCGACACGATGATTTCCCGCCTTAAATAAAAAAAGGAAGGTCAAAAAATGAAAGAATTATTAGCTGTCGGCGGTCATTTTTACAAAGCCGCTATGCATATACATACCGATATTTCCGACGGACGGGAATCAGTGGAAGCCATGACGAAAGCATACCGTGAGCAGGGTTATTCGATAATCGCATATACCGATCATGAGGTTTTTGTTACACATAACGAATTGTCAAATGAAAATTTTCTTGCGATCAATGCCGTTGAATTGGCAGTAAACGATCAGGCGTGGCGCGACGGCGGATGGCCGTATTTTCCGACATATCATCTTAATTTTTATGCAAAAAGCGCTGACATAGACTATTTTTCCGCCTGCACGGAGCAATCAATATATGTTCCTCGGTCGCACGACTTCATGACCGAGCGCATGAAAAAGAACGTCTTCGAAAAGGACTACACTATCGAATCCATAAACCGTATGATACAAGCCGGTATCGACGACGGATTTCTTGTTTCTTACAATCATCCTGTAGGTTCGCTCCAGCATTATCCTGATTACATAGAGCTTAACGGGCTGTGGGGAACAGAGTGCTTCAATTACGGTTCTACATGCAGCGGACGCAACGAAACATTTGAGCCTATCGAAGACATGCTGCACATCGGTAAGCGTGTTTTTCCGCTTGTCGGTGACGATTCTCATGTATTGTCTTCTGTAGGGCACTGCTTCACGATGATACAGTCTCCCGACCTGAAATATGAGCATGTCATACAGGCACTTGAACGCGGAGATTTTTATTCGTCTACAGGACCTGAGATATATTCGATAGCCATCGAAAACGGCATTCTGCATATCAAATGCTCGGAAGCCGTTGAGCTGAGCGTCACGACCGAACGCCGTGTAAGCTTCCGCAACACAGCAGATAAAACGCATCCGCTGACCGAAGCCGAATTTGATTTGAACGAATACGAGCAAAAGAGCCATATTTTTGAAGGTCATTACAAAAAAGCATTTTTCCGTGTGACGGTGACTGACGCAGACGGAAAGGTCGCGTATTCAAGACCGTATTTCCTGAACGAAGCATTTGCCGAATGATAGAATATACAAAATAAAAACGGGACTTTGACAAAATTAAGATTGCCAAAGTCCCGTTTGTTTTTAGTTTCCGCCGGCTACTGAGAACGTCACCCAACATATTATGATGCCGAGTGTAAATCCGAATGCCGCAAGAAGTATTATCCACGGCAATATATTCTTATTCATCGTTATACCTCAAGCACGCGGATAGCCGAAAGCATATCAAGCTTTTTTTGCTTTTCAAAATGCACGGCATTAAGTTCTTTCTCGGTAAATGCGGCAATGGTCTTTCCGTCGTTAAATATTATGTCGGCATCGGGATAAAGCTCAAGCAGATCCTCAGTCGTACCGGAAACGCGAATGAACCATGCACATTCGAGCTCTTCCTGCTTAAGTACAGTGCCGGGAAGCTCATCCTGCCATCCCCAGCCCTTAAGATACTCCGTATGCTTAGCCGCGTCGATCATATCTGCAACTACCGCGCTTGCTGTCGGAAGCTTGCCCGCGCCGCGTCCCGAAAGGAACACATCGCCTACGGCGTTACCCTTTATAAGCACTCCGTTGAATACATCCTTGACCTGCGACAGCATGCAATATTGCGGTACAAGTGCAGGTGAAACCATCACCTTGAGCTTGCCGTTTTCGTTTTTCGCCTGACCGACGAGCTTTATGGCAAAACCGTTCTCATCGGCAAGTGCAACATCCTCAAGCGTTATGCGACTTATACCTTCGGCATAAACATCCTTGGGATAAACATGGTTGCCGAACGCGAGCGATGAAAGGATACACATTTTTCTGCATGCGTCGATGCCCTCTACATCTGCCGTCGGATCGGCTTCAGCATATCCGAGATGCTGTGCATCCTTGAGTGCATCTTCGAATTTCACGTTTTCTTCTATCATTTGTGTTAAAATATAGTTTGTCGTGCCGTTGAGTATGCCGTAAAACTCGGTTATCTCATTTGCCGCCATGCAGCGGTGCATGGGTCGGATAAGAGGAATTCCGCCTCCTACAGACGCTTCAAAGAAATAGTTTACATTATGCTCCTTTGCAAGTTGCAAAAGTTCATAACCCTTTTGCGCGACAAGCTCCTTGTTGCTTGTCACAACGCTCTTGCCGGCCTTGAGTGCACGAACGGTGTAATCGTATGCGAATGTCGTTCCGCCGATGACCTCCGCCACTACCTTTATATCCGGGTCATTTTCAATAATGTCAAAGCTCTTGACGAATTTATCCTTATACGGGCTGTCGGGGAAATCTCTTATATCAAGAATATATTTGATATTAAGCTCTTCCTCAAGCTTAACGGAAATATGCTTTTTGTTCATTTCTGCAAGCTCGACTACGCCGCTGCCTACTGTCCCGAAACCCAATACTGCCGCATTTATCATTATGATTTCTCCTTTTGCTTTCAGCCGAATTGAAATATATCATTATTATTATACCTCATTTTTCAAACATCCGCAACAGTATTTTTTACGTATTCAAATAAAAGTTATTATAAAAAATACACAATATATTGATAAAATCTATTGACAAGCATACAATATTTTGTTATACTTATTGTCGCATGAAGAAAATACGAAATTGAATATATAAATACGGAGTGAAGAATCATGAAAATCATCAAGCGTAGCGGTGCCGAAGTAATTTTCGATCCGCAAAAAATCGTTATAGCGGTTACAAAGGCTAACGAGAGTGTTGTACCGAGTTCCCGTATGACGCCGGTACAGATAAAGCGTATTGCCGAGGACGTTGAAAGTGCGGCTCTTAACATGAACCGTTCAATGAGCGTCGAGGAAATACAGGATATGGTCGAAGACCAGATAATGAATCAGCGCGCATTCGATGTTGCACGCAGCTACATCACATACAGATATACCCGTGCGCTTGTACGAAAGTCAAATACGACCGACGAACAGATACTCAGCCTGCTCGAATGCAACAACGAGGAGGTAAAACAGGAAAATTCCAACAAAAATCCGACTGTCAACAGCGTTCAGCGCGATTATATGGCGGGTGAAGTCAGCAAGGATATAACAAAGCGTCTGCTTTTGCCCAAGGATATCGTTGAAGCGCATGAGCAGGGCATCATCCATTTCCACGATGCCGACTACTTTGCACAGCACATGCATAACTGCGACCTCGTAAACCTTGATGATATGTTGCAAAACGGCACGGTAATAAGCGGAACATATATCGAAAAGCCCCACAGCTTCTCGACGGCATGCAACATTGCTACGCAGATAATCGCGCAGGTGGCATCGTGTCAGTATGGCGGACAAAGCATCAGTCTTACGCACCTTGCGCCGTTCGTCGACATCTCGCGTAAGAAGATACGTTCACAGCTCAAAGCCGAATTTGATGAGATCGGTGAAGCTATTTCCGGCGAAAAGCTCGATAAAATAGCCGAAAGCAGACTGCGTGAAGAGATCAAGCGTGGGATACAGACGATACAGTATCAGGTAGTCACACTCATGACGACTAACGGGCAAGCTCCGTTCATCACCGTGTTCATGTATCTCGGAGAGGCTCGCAATCAGCGTGAAAAGGAAGATCTCGCACTCATAATAGAGGAAACGCTTTTACAGAGATATCAAGGTGTGAAGAACGAAAAGGGCGTATGGATCACTCCCGCATTTCCCAAGCTCATCTATGTACTTGAGGAAGAAAACATCCATGAGGACAGCAAGTATTACTATCTTACCAAGCTTGCGGCAAAATGTACCGCAAAGCGTATGGTGCCGGACTACATTTCCGAAAAGATAATGCTTCAGAACAAAATAGATAAGAACGGAGAAGGTCATTGCTACACTTGCATGGGTTGCCGCAGTTTCCTCACGCCTTATGTTGACGAAAACGGCAATCCGAAGTATTACGGACGGTTCAACCAAGGCGTTGTTACAGTAAATCTTGTTGATATCGGTCTTTCGGCGCAAGGCAACATAGAAAAATTCTGGGAGATATTCGATGAGCGCATGGAGCTTTGCCACAGAGCGCTTCAGTGCAGGCACGAGCGTCTTACCGGCACGCTCTCCGATGCCGCACCTATCCTGTGGCAGTACGGCGCACTGCTTCGTCTTGAAAAGGGCGAAACGATAGACAAATATCTCCATGGCGGATATTCAACGCTTTCACTTGGCTACGCCGGACTTTGGGAATGTGTTTACGCACTTATCGGTAAGAAGCTCACAGAGCCGGACGGCGAAGCGCTCGGACTTGAAATAATGAAAAAGCTCAACGAGTACACCGCAAAATGGAAAGCGGCTGAGTGCATCGACTATTCGCTTTATGGCACTCCACTTGAAAGCACGACCTACAAGTTTGCGAAATGCCTGCAGCAGCGCTTCGGCATCGTGAAGGGCGTTACCGACAGAAATTACATTACCAACAGCTATCATGTTCATGTTACTGAGCCTATTGACGCATTCGATAAGCTTGCACTTGAAGCAAAATTTCAAGCTCTTTCGCCGGGAGGTGCTATCTCCTATGTTGAAGTTCCCAACATGCAGAACAACATTGAAGCGGTGCTTGCGGTAATGCAATTCATTTATGACAACATCATGTATGCCGAACTGAATACCAAGAGTGATTACTGTCAAGTCTGCGGTTACGATGGTGAAATCGAAATAAAAGAGGATGATGACGGCAAGCTCATTTGGAAATGTCCAAACTGCGGCAACACCGACCAGAACAGAATGAACGTTGCCCGCCGCACTTGCGGTTACATCGGAACACAGTATTGGAATCAGGGCAGAACGCAGGAAATAAAAGAAAGAGTACTGCATCTGTAATATCGTAAAAATAAAGAGCGTACATCCGGAACGATGTGCGCTCTTTTTGAATTCACTTATTATCAGTTTGTTTTGCCGCCCTCAATGACAAGTTCATCTTCATAGTCACTGCCGTATGTGTCAAGCAATGTTTCCTCATATGCCTTATGGAAGAAGTTTTCATTACCAAGTGCCGCTATCTCCTCGTTTATCCACTGAAGAAGCGTTTCATTGCCCTTGGTGACTGCCGGAGCGATAGTATCATTGCTACCGAATGTGGGAATGCCTACCGTATAGCCGGGATTTTGTTGTGCAAATGCGATTACTTCCGTATTGTCATTGGCCCATGCTACAGCACTGCTGTTTTCAATGGCGTTTTTGGCATTTGTATATGTATCGTATTTCTGAAGCGTTATATCGGGATAATTCTTGGCAAGATATAGCTCGGCGGTAGTGCCGGAGATAACGATAATCTGATCATTTTCATCCCAATTTTCAAGCGAGGTTATGGGATTGTCACTCTTTGAAAGCAAGCCGAGTGAAACATTCATGTAAGGCAGAGCAAAGTCGACCTTTTGTGCGCGCTCCTCCGTGACGGTGAAGTTTGCAAGAATGATATCGACCTTTCCTGTCAAAAGATACGCCACACGGTTTGATGCTTCCGTTGAAATGAAATTCAGCTTTACGCCGAGGTCATCGGCAAGACGCCTTGCAAGGTAGATGTCGTAGCCCTGATATTCACCGTTTTCATCGACATAACCGAAAGGATTCTTGTCCGAGAACACACCGATATTTATTGTGCCGGATGCCTTGATTTCATCAAGAGTACGGAATCCGTTCGCTTTGTTCGCAACGGGATCACCGCATGATGTAAGCGCAAATGCCATTACGAGAACAAGTAAAACAGAGAGAATTTTAGTTACTTTCATTTTGATCACCCTCACTATCTGGTAAATTTGTACCGCGACTGATTTTTGAATATTCAAATGATTTTAAGAAATCATGTGCGCGCTGAGTTTTAGGCGATGAGAAGAACTCATCCGGCGGAGCTGTTTCGATTACACATCCGCCATCTATGAACACGATCCTGTCGGCAATGGCTCTTGCAAAATCCATTTCATGCGTTACGATGAGCATCGTTCTGCCTTGTTCCGCAAGCGAAAGGATAACGTTGAGCACCTCATGCTCCATTTCAGGGTCGAGCGCCGCCGTGACCTCGTCGAAAAGCATTATTTCAGGGTGCATGCACAGCGCACGCACTATCGCCACACGCTGTTTCTGTCCGCCCGATAGCTGACGCGGAAATTGCGTTGCCTTTTCCTCAAGTCCCACACGCTTGAGCCATGAATGTGCTTCTTCTTCCACTTCAAGATGGTTGCGTTTTTGCACTTTTATCGGAGCTAGCGTAATATTGTTAAGCACATTTTTGTGCGGAAACAAATCATAGCTTTGAAATACCATGCCTATCCGCTGTCTTATCTGCGGCAAGTCCTTGGCACCATACTTTATGGGGATACCGTCAATACTTATCTTACCCGCATCTATCGGTTCAAGGGCATTTATACATCGCAAAAGCGTACTTTTGCCACATCCGCTCGGGCCGATGATGACAACTACCTCGCCCTTGTTTACTTCAAGGTTTATTCCGTTCAAAACTGCATGACTGTTATAGCTCTTCACAAGCCCTTTTATTTGGAGTAAAGCCTCGCTCATACTGTCAGCTCCATCTCTTTTCAAGTTTTTTTGCAAGTATGCTGATAGGCCAGCATGCAAGGAAATACAGCAGGAATACCGTCAGATAGACCCCGAACGAGGCGTTCGGACTTGCTACACGGTTTGCCTCTATTATCTGCTGTGCTATTTTCAGTACTTCCACCACACCTATCATCAGCACAAGACTTGTGGTTTTTATCATCCTGGTTATGAGATTTACCGAAAGCGGGATAAGTCTGCGTACCGCCTGCGGTATTATTACGTATATGTACAGCTGCCTTTTTGTAAAACCGAGCGCTTCACTGCTTTCGTACTGATGCTTCGGCACGGAAATTATCGCGCCGCGCACAATATCGCTCATTTCGGCAGTACCCCACAAAGAGAAAACTATTATTGATGAAAGTTCCCCCGACAGGTCAACACTGAAAATTGCGGTCGAGCCGAAAAACACTATGAACAAAAGCACAAGCTGAGGCATTATGCGGATAACTTCAAGATACACTTTGAATATTGCGTGCAGTATGCGGTTTTTCGACGTCATAAGTATGCCGAAAAGTATACCGAGAGGAATGCTTATTGCCACTGATATCAGGCTTATTTTGAGAGCTACACACAATCCGCCGAGCAAACGCACGGCGTTTTTCCCCTTGAACAGTACGTCAATTCCCAAATCCGGCATAGCGTAGTTTCCTTTCCGCAAACGTGCCGAGGATCGATACCGGCAGAAGCATTATTAAATAGAACAGCACAAGCAATATCATGCTCTCGATCGTGTTATGATAAAGACCGATAAGGTCTTTTGCCGTAAACATCAGATCCATCAGACTGACGGCGCTGAACACGCTCGTTTCCTTCAGTAGAAAAATGATATTCGCGGTAAGCGGCGGAATACATGTTGATGCAGCTTGCGGCAGTACCACATAGCGCATTACCTGAGAATCAGTCATGCCGAGCGTTGAGGCGCTTTCATACTGTATGCGTTCGACGCCCTCAAGACTGCTTCTGAATGCTTCTGCCATATAACCGCCGCCCAAAAATACGAGCCCGGCTATTCCGCATGCCTCAGGAGTTGTATGTACGCCTATCTTCGGCAAACCATAATATATAAAGAAAAGCTGGATAAGCAACGGGGTGTTGCGGCTTATTTCAACGTAAACAGACACTAGTTGCTTTAATACGGGAATCTTGAAAAACTGTATCACCGCGCACAGTATACCGAGAAGTACCGCGATCACGATCCCGATAAAACCAAGCCGTACTGTAAGCCAGAACGCTTTTCCGAACAGTGGCATATATTCAGCTATAACACCGAAATTCACCGATAGAAGTCTCGCTTTCATGTTTTGTGCCGGAATCAGCCCGCGCGTACGGCGAAACGGTCATCCGTAAGCTATTATTGTAATAATATATCACAGAATGTATTTTCTGTCAACATTTGCGATGCGTTGTATTTTATAAAACGATCAAATTATAATATTGCAAATATCGTGAAAATATGCTATTATATAAATTGCCGGGTACGGCACACGGCTTTTCGGCTGACAGGATTAAAAAAAGGGGAGAGAAAATCATGTGGGAATCAATCAAAAGCTTCATTTACATTTATGCAAATTGCAGGAACATTTTTATTCCTACAGCAATAATTATGCTGTTGCTTTTCATTGTATACATAGTAATGAGCTTTATCGGCATACGGTCGCTCAAACAAATAGTCAACGTATTGCGCAGTGAAAACGGAGAGGACATAATATGTGTCATAGAGGAGCTTCGTTTGTCAAAGCGTTATTCGAAAATGTGGGACGAATATTACTCCGCATATTGCAACGAGGATATGGTGAATCTGAGCAGTTATCTGCTGAAAGCCGATATGTTCCTTGACAGACACATGCTCCGTACGTTCTCACGCATAGTTGCCGTGATAGGCTTTTGTGCGGCGGCGACATCGGCGATGATGATACCGTATTTGTTTGACGTCGAGCGCAACAGCCTTATATGTATGTTTTTTATCCTCATTGCACTTGAGGCGTTTTTTGAACTTTTTTACAGGCTTTTCGATTACATAAGAACAAAACGGATCTCGCTTTTGCTTGAAGAGTTTGAAATGCTCTCGCTTCGTAAGCTTCCGGGCAAGGGATGTGATTTTTCATCAAAATATGTGCTCGATAAAATCAATGAGCTTAATGAAAGCATTGCATCAGTCAAGAGCGGCATAAATCAGCTCAATGCGCGTATGGATAGACAATACAAGCTTTTGAAAGAGGAAAATAAGCCCGATGATACTTGCAATAACTAATCAAAAAGGCGGGGTCGGCAAGACCACTTCGGCAATAAACATTTCCGCGGGACTCGCACTTGCCGGCAAAAAAGTGCTTTTGCTCGACCTTGACCCGCAAGGCAACGCCACAAGCGGGCTCGGAATCGAAAAGGATAACGCGGGAATTTACGATGTACTGATAGACCATGATGATATCTCCGGCGTAATAATGTCAACACAGGTGAACGGTCTTTCGATCATACCGTCGAACACATCGCTTTCGGGCGCCACAATAGAGATGGTAGCGCTTTCAAACAGAGAACGTCTCTTAAAAAACGCGCTTGATAAAATCAGAAATGATTTTGACTACATAATAATCGACTGTCCTCCGTCGCTTGATTTGCTCACGGTCAATGCGTTCACGGCAAGCGACAGAGTGTTGGTCCCGATACAATGTGAGTTCTACGCGCTCGAAGGCTTGGGGCAGCTCGTCAATACAGTAAAGCTTATAAAACAGCGCCTCAATCCCGCTCTTGATATCGACGGCGTTGTTTGCACGATGTATGATTCGCGCACAAAGCTTTCAGAGCAGGTAGTAAACGAAGTGAAAAAGTATTTTTCACACAAGGTATATTCTTCACTCATTCCGCGCAACGTGCGCCTTGCCGAAGCTCCGAGCTACGGCATGCCCATACAGCTTTATGACGCTTACTGTCCCGGGGCGCTCGCGTACAAGGAACTGTGCAAAGAGATTTTACGAAGAAATGAGGCTTAGACAATGAAAAAAACAGGCGGGCTGGGCAGAGGAATGAACGCACTGATGGGCGACGGATTCTCGGCGCTTGAAACCGAAACGGATATCTCAAAGGAATACGTCAGACAAATCCCAATAGGCAAGATAGATGTAAATAAATCACAGCCGAGAAAGGATTTCAACAGCGAAAAGATCGCGTCGCTTGCGGAATCCATCAAAGCAAACGGCATGCTTCAGCCGATAACAGTGCGTGCGGTCGGCGACAGATATGAAATAATTGCAGGTGAACGACGTTACCGCGCGTGCAGGCTTCTTAAGACGGAAACCGTTCCCGCAATAGTCAAAGAGCTTGCGCCGCAGCAGATATGCGAGCTTGCGCTTGTGGAAAACCTTCAGCGAGAGGACTTGAATCCGATCGAAGAGGCATCGGCTATTGATTCGCTGATGACAGAGTTTTCACTTACGCAACAGCAGGTATCGGAGCGTATCGGCGCTTCACGCCCGGCGATAGCAAATGCTCTGCGTTTATTGAGACTTCCGAAAAAAGTAAAGGATATGCTTATAAGCGGGGCGCTTTCGGCAGGGCACGGACGTACACTTGCCGCGCTTGACGACAGTAAAGTCATGTGCGAGCTTGCAGAAAAATGCGTTGCGGGTGAATGGTCTGTTCGTCGGCTTGAGCAGGCGGTCAAATCACTTGACATTCCCGCTCCCGTAAAGCCAAAAAAAGAATTCCCCGAGTTTGAACGCATAGAAGAAAATATGCGCATACACATGGGGACAAAGGTGAAAATCAACGGCACAGATAAAAAAGGCAAAATAGAAATAGAATATTTTAACCGTGATGACCTTGAAAGGCTGATATCAATTCTCGCACCGGGCGAAATTTGAGAAATCCGTAGTAAATCATAAATTTTACGGCATTTGTTTTTTCCCGAGCGAAAGCACCGAGTGCTTATATTCGCTCGGTGTCATTTTTACGTATTTCTTGAAAATGGTCGAAAAATAATGCTGATTGCAAAAATTCAGTTCGCGTGATATCTGTTCGATATTTGCATTGGTTTCCTTAAGCATGACCTTGGCACGTTCGATTTTAAGAACATTGTGATATTCCGATACCGTGTAATGCGTCCGTTCTTTAAAATATGTCGAAATGAACGATATGCTGTAGTTCGTTTCTTCGGCGATGTCCTTCATTCTGATATCGTCAAACAAATGTGCTTCAAGCACCTCTATGACCGAAACGATAAGTTGGTCTTCAAACAACTCTTTTGATAAAAACGGTCTGATAAGCTTGGAGCTTTTCTGTATGAAAATATTAAGCAACAGCAACTCTGCCGTGTCGGATATGAGCTGTTCACCACCGACAAAAGCATCATTTAGCTTAACGAGTCTGTCCATTTGCGGATTGTTTTCGATTTTTTCGAATGTTTCCTTCGCGGCGCTTATTATGGTGGCGATCAAACGCTGTTCACGTTCTTCGGCGCGGAACAGCTTGTTTATGAAGAAAAACATTTCAGGTGAATCGCATGAAAACGAAATAATGAATATTTTAGCATCGTTGACTCCGTCGCCGTGAAAGCGGTGCCTTTGATTCGGTTTATGAATGAATATGTCATCCTCACTCAAATATACGGTTTCATCATCTGTCTCAAGGTAGATTTTCCCAACATCCGCGTATACGAGCTCCCAAAAATCATGTGCCTCGGGATCCTCATAAAAATTCTTATTCAGCTCTAAATAATGGATCGTATACAGCTCGGTTATTTCAAACAGCCTTGAAACATGATACGGATGATAGATTTTTTCCATGTTTGCACCCCTTATTCAGTATATTATACCGCATTTTGTATAAAAAAGCAACTAAAAAAACATACACAGGAGCAATAGAATATGTCAAAAATCTTTGCGGGAATAGATATCGGAACGACTTCGCTCAAGGCGGCGGCATTTGACGAAAACGGAAAGAAGCTTGCGCAAACAAGCTTTGATTATGTGCTTGATACCGATGCGCAAACCGGATTTATAGAGTTTGATGCGATACGCTATGTTGAAATGTGCAAGGAAGCGATTTCGTATTTAAGGTGTGAAGCGGGGGAAATATATTCGCTTTCGGTAGACACGCAGGGCGAAACACTTATTTTAGCCGATGAAAACGGAACGCCGCTTTATCCCGCCGTAGTATGGCTTGACAACCGTGCCAAGGATGAGGCGAACGCAATAAGGGAGTTTTTCGGCAACAAGCGCGTATATGAAGTGACGGGACAGCCTGAGATAACCGCAGGGTGGCCGGCATCAAAACTGTTATGGTTCAAAAATTACCGTCCGGAAATTTTCGGCAGAATAAAAAAAGTATTTTTGCTTGAGGATTACATTTTATTCAGTCTCACAAACCGTTTTGTGACGGAACCGACGATACAGTCATCAACAATATACTACGATATAACAAAAAAGAAGTGGTGGCGCGAAATGCTCGATTTTATTGATATAAGCGAGAATGCGCTTCCCGAATGTGTTGGCAGTGCCGAGTGTATAGGTGAGTATGACGGAATAAAAATAGTTACGGGCGCACTCGATCAGATAGCCGGAGCGATAGGTGCGGGAATAACCGACGAATCACGTATAAGTGAAATGACAGGTACGATAATGGCGATATGTGTCATGTGCGACAAACTGCCACAGTACCGTGAAAACTGCATAATACCGTGTCATATCCATGCCGTAAGCGGCAAATACTGTCAGCTTCTCTGGTCACCGACGGCTGGAATGGCACTCAAGTGGTTCAAGAACAGATTTGCCGAAACCATGAGCTTTAAGGAGCTTGACGAGCTTGCTTCACATATTCCGGCCGGCTCGGACGGACTTACCGTCCTGCCGTATTTCTGCGGCGCCACAATGCCTGAATATGACCCCGACGCCACGGCAACATTTGCCGGAATAACGCTTTCGCACACACGCGGACACTTTGTGCGCGCAATACTTGAATCTGTGGCATTCATGCTTAAAAACAACCTTGATTATGTCGATGCCGATACGGATGCCGAAATACGCATAACGGGCGGCGGTGCGTCAAGCCCACTTTGGTCGCAGATAAAAGCCGATGTTACGCAAAAGACGCTTTGCACGCTTTCTGAAAGCGAAACGGCGTGCCTCGGCTGTGCGATAATGGCGGCTGTGGGCACAGGCTTTGCAAAAAGTATCCCAGACGCCGCACAACGATTTGTTTCTGTCAAAAAGCGGTATGTCCCGTCGGGAACAGACTACAGCAAAGCCTACGCAAAATTCTTGAAGCTTAAAGGGTAGCGTGTGGCTCCGTGTAGTAGGACCCCTGTCCATTACGCTTTTTTGGGAACTCGCCATGAAACCTGCAAGTGGTTTCATTTTCTTGTCCCCAAGCTCGCTTCTTTGAAAAAACGGGCCAAAAAGCTTTTATGACTTTTTGAAAAATTCTCCCCCCGTAAGTATGGCGGGAGAATTTTTTATACAA
>JAZRXI010000053.1:0-26203 GCA_045600145.1 Clostridia bacterium
GTCAGGTAGTATTTTCTTACGAAAATCTCCACCTTTTCCCTTGACAAAATGCTTGGGCTTTTTCTTAAAACAAAAAGTGTCACCTATCATTGACATCTATACATACACCAAAATGCACCGACGTAAAAACATGTTGACAAAATACAGGCAGAGACTTTATAATTAAGTATTATTAAGGGCAAAGGAGTGACTGCTATGGCTGATGTGACAGAACTTTTCGCATCTAATGTATTTACCGACGAGGTAATGCGACAACGCTTACCTAAAGAGACATACAAAGGACTGCAATGGACTGTCAAGCACGGTCATCATCTTGATATAAGCCTTGCGAATGTTGTGGCGTCCGCAATGCGCGATTGGGCGATGGAGAAAGGCGCGACTCACTTCACGCATTGGTTTCAGCCGATGACGGGCATCACCGCCGAGAAGCACGACAGCTTTATTTCGCCGTGTGGCGACGGTAAGGTAATCATGGAGTTTTCGGGCAAGGAGCTTATTCAGGGCGAGCCGGACGCATCGAGCTTCCCGACGGGCGGTTTGCGCGCGACCTTTGAGGCACGCGGCTATACAGCGTGGGATCCGACAAGCTATGCGTTCATCAAGGATGGCGTTTTGTGCATACCGACGGCGTTCTGCTCATACGGCGGGCAGGCACTTGACAAAAAAACTCCGCTTCTGCGCTCTATGGAAGCAATAAACAAGCAGGCGATGCGCGTGCTGAAGCTCTTTGGGAGTGATGCGGTGAGCATTAATACCACGGTGGGACCGGAACAGGAATACTTCCTTATCCCGCGCGAACTGTTCGATAAGCGCAAAGACCTCATCTACACGGGGCGTACGCTGTTCGGTGCGATGCCGTCGAAAGGACAGGAGCTTGACGATCACTATTTCGGCTCTATAAAGCCGCGTGTGCACGCGTTCATGAAAGATCTTGACAAGGAACTTTGGAAGCTCGGCGTGCTTGCTAAGACGGAGCATAACGAGGCGGCACCCGCACAGCATGAGCTTGCACCGATATACACCACGGCGAATATAGCGGTAGACCACAATCAGCTCACTATGGAGCTTATGCAGAAAATCGCGCGTGAGCATGATATGGTGTGTCTGCTTCACGAAAAGCCGTTCGACGGTGTGAACGGAAGCGGTAAGCACAATAATTGGTCGATATCCACCGATACGGGTGTGAATCTGCTCGATCCGGGCAACACTCCGTATGAGAACGCTCAGTTTTTGCTGTTCCTGTGCGCAGTTATCAAGGCAGTGGACGAGTATCAGGATCTATTGCGCATTTCAGTGGCGAGTGCCGGCAACGATCACCGTCTCGGCGCGAATGAAGCACCGCCGGCGATAGTGTCGATGTTCTTGGGCGAGGAGCTTAACGCTATACTCGAAGCCGTCGAAAACGGCACGACGTATGACGCAAAGGAAAAAGAACAGCTTAAGATAGGTGTTCATACACTTCCGAGATTCCCGCGCGACACTACCGACCGCAACAGGACGAGCCCGTTCGCGTTTACGGGAAATAAATTTGAATTTCGTATGCTCGGCTCAAGCGCATCGGTATCAGAGGCGAATGTCGTCATCAACACCACCGTGGCGGAGAGTCTTGAACAGTTTGCCGACAGGCTCGAAAGTGCCGAAAACTTCGAAAACGAGCTGAACGCGCTGATACGCGATACGATACGTGAGCATAAGCGCATAATATTCAACGGTAACGGCTATGATGAATCGTGGGTCGCAGAGGCTGAAAAGCGCGGACTTCGCAATCTGCCGACTACACCCGACGCGCTTCCGCACTTCCTTGACGAAAAGAATGTGGCGCTGTTCACAAAACATCGCGTCTACACACGCGAGGAAATGGAATCGCGCTGCGAGATATTGCTTGACAACTACAACAAGCTTATTAACATAGAGGCGCGTACGATGATAAACATGGCGAGCAAGGATATCCTGCCCGCGGTGAGCGAATACTCAAAAAAACTCGCGGAGACGGCGCTTCTCAAAAAACAGCTTTCAACAAAGATCGACAGCACATACGAAGAGGAGACGCTCACGAGGATATCGACTCTTATCCTGAGCGCGTACAAGACGCTTGAGGCACTTAAGGTATCGGTTGAGGAAATGAAGCAAATGACCGATAATCAGCAGAGGGCGTTTTTCTGCAAGGATAAAGTGCTTGTGCTCATGGCGTCGCTACGAAAGGATGTTGACGAGCTTGAAATGATGGTTTCGTCGGAAAGCTGGCCTTATCCGTCGATAGGTGAATTACTGTTCGGGGTAAGATAAAATACTCCAAGGGGACAGCGTCTCCGTACCTCGCTTCACGGGAACGTTGTCCGGCACTTCCTGCCCGCTTTTTTAAAAAAGAGGGGCAAAAACTTAACTACAATGCAAAACAAATTCGCTCGGCATCATTCACGCCGAGCGAATTTATTCAGCAGACATTATATAATAATTATGTCATCGGCATCGCCTTTTGCGCAGATGTTATATCTGTATTTTTTTCCGAGCTTGGAGCTGTCGGCAAGAAAAATCCTTTTTACGGCATTTTGGAATACTATCCCGATTATGGCGGCTTCGTTCAGGTCATTCAGCGTTATCATGCCTTGTTCGGAAATACCGTCGCAGGATAAAAAAGCCACGTCGGGATTTATTTTTATTAAAAAGCTTTCGGCATCATATCCGAGAAGCGAACGTTCGCGTTCACGGTATTCGCCGCCGGTAAGAAGACAGCGTACACCGTACTTGGAAAGCGTGTGAAGATATCCGACGGAATTTGTTATCACCGTCATGTTCCTGTAATTTTTTATGTATGGTATGATATATGCGCATGTCGATGAACTGCCGATAAAAATTGTCTGACCGTCACAAAGATGCTTTTCCGCGCGCTTTGCAAGCATGCGCTTTTCTTTTTCATTGATGTGTATACGCATGTCTATCGGGTAATGGATGTATGTGTCCGGGATCAGTGCTCCGCCGTGATAGCGCTTTATGAACCCGCCGTTCTCCATTTTTTGCAGGTCACGCCTTACGGTCATTTCGCTTACATCAAGCGTTTTTGATATGTTCGCCGTTGAAATTCGTCCTTTTTCTTCGGTGAGCTTAAGTATCATTTGTTGACGTTCGTTCAGCTTCATATATTGCCTCCGTGTTCATAAAAATGTTTGTTTATCAAAAAAACGAACAATTTATGTTTGTATGATACAATTATAGCACATTATCAGCAAGGAGACAAACAAAATGACAACAAAAGATATAATCGCGCAGGCGATAGGTTTTGTAGGGATGGGCGTATCGCTTCTGCCGTTCCAGTTCAAAGAGTACAATAAGCTCGTCGTACTCAGGATGCTTTCGGAATTTATTTTCGGAGTACAGTTCCTGTTGCTCGGAGCGTACACCGGCATGGCGACCAATTTTGCCGCCATCATAACAAATTTCGTTTACCGATACAGAATAAACCGGGGCAAAAGCACACTTGTATTTCAGATACTGTTTTCGCTTTTGTTTATCGGTCTCGGCATAGCCACTTGGCAGGGAGCGGTCAGCTTGCTCGTTATAGCGGCAAAGCTGTTATCAACGGTCGCGCTCGGAATCAATAATACAAAGACGATAAGGGGGCTGAATCTCATTATCCAGCCGCTGTGGCTTCTGTACGATATCGCCGTATTTTCCATCGGCGGTATGATAGCGGATTCGCTTGCGATAATCGCACTTATCGCGGCAGTTATAAGAATAGATATCATGAAAAAAGACGGCACACAAAAGTAAAAGAAGTCCGAAAACGGACTCCTTTTTTATCCCAAAGAGACATCCATTATCATCATCAGTGTAAAGCCGAGCATGCAACCCGCCGACGGCAGGAAGCCGCCGCCGCTTTCGGCTTCGGGGATAAGCTCGCGGAACACGACGAATATCATCGCTCCCGCGGCGAACGAGAGTGCACAGGGCAGCAGGCTCGAAACGACGGTCACGAGCAGTGCTCCGAGTACACCCGCTATCGGCTCGACTATCCCGGAAAGCTGACCGAGCATGAACGAGCGGAAGCATGAGTAGCCCTCACGCCGCAACGGTACGGAGACCGCCGCACCCTCAGGAAAATTTTGCAAGCCTATTCCGACAGCAACGGCTATCGGCACGGCAAGCTCTGAAAAAGTCGGAGACACGATGTCATTGAGTGCTCCAAACGCTACTCCGACGGCGAGCCCCTCGGGGATATTGTGCAGTGTTATGGATGAGATCAGGAGAAGCGTGCGGCGTTTTCTGCTGTCAAGGCAGGCTTTTTTCTCAAAGCGCAGCATCAAAAAATCACAAAAAATCAGGAATGCTCCGCCGCACAAAAATCCCGCGGCGGGTACGAATACTTCGCCGTCAAGTTCTATCGCGGGCGCGAGAAGCGACCAAAAGCTTGCGGCTATCATGATGCCAGATGCAAAGCCGAGCATCATATTCAAAACTTTGTTGTTTATTTTTTTGAAAAAAAATACCGCGGAAGCACCTGCGGCTGTCATCAGCCAAGTACCCACGGTAGCAATCAGTGCTAAAGGCAGAATAATAATCACTTCCTTTAGTATGATTATATGAAATTATGCGCCCGTGTGTTACCGCTGTGCGGCGGTCACATTAGAACGCTCTTTTTTTTCGCCCTCGGTGATTATCAAAAACGCACAGGCGGCAAAAAATAACAGCGTAAATGTGCGCGGACTGAACATATAAAACAAATCTTCGGTAATGCTTCCGACGAAAAAAGATGTCAGCACAGTGAAGGGAAATATGTACAGAAGCCGCGACGCAAGCGCGTAACGCACAGATAAAATAAGCATAATGACACAGAAAACGACGAACAGCACGAACGATATTATCCCGAAATGACCGAGCACGGCAAGATATGAGTTGTGAGCGGAGTTTTGGTCGGGCGTCAACAAGGGAGTTTTGTAGAAATCGTGTCCGTTGCCGAAAAGCTTTATGTTGTTTAAAGTGTACTTCCATATCATACCGCGGTTGGATAGCGGATTGCCGTTATTGAACGATGTAACGAATTTATCCCAGCCGTTCATGTTTTCAATGGATGCCGGATTTAGTGTCGCTTCGCCGAGTCCGTCGATGACTATCGCTCCGGCGACGGTCATGGAGATCAGCAAGATCACGGCTAAGATTATCGCAAATGTTATAGTGCCGTTTTTATATAAAATGCTCTTTTTTGCGGAATAAAATTTCACGATAAGCGCGATTATAAACAAAAATACGGTGACAGTTATCGTCAAAAAACCCGTGCGTCCGCCGGATACTCCCGAAAGAAAGAAAAGTATTGCCGTGATGCACGAGAACAAAATAAACGCTTTTGCGTAGAATTTGCGGGGATTCAGCAATATCCACGCGATCGCACATAAAAGCACGGGAACGAGCGCCGCGAGCGACAGCGAATAATTGTTGTCGATCAAGGGATAGCCGATAAAGCCCGCGAGGATGTTGCAGATTATAGGTGTGCCGCAGGAAAACAAAAACAGGTTAAAAAACATTTTTTCCTGCCCCATAAGCAAAAAAAGCGGCAGAACGAGCAGCATCCATATGCTGTTCATTACAAAGCCGTTAAAAATTTCGGCAATAAGGCTGACAATGCCGAACGCGAGCCACACCGCAAGCGGAAGCTTGGCAAAAGTCATGCGTGGTCTGATTTTTATGAGCGTAAGCGCCTCAAAGATCGCAAAGTATATTGCGGAACAAAGCAACAGACCGAGCAGAGGCACAAAAAAGCTTGTTTTGACGAATGTTCGTGCGAAATCGTTAAATGTGAAAACGAGCGACAGCGCAATAAAGCGGTGCAGAAAATACGGCATCGCCTGTAGCTTTTTAAGTTCGCCCGAAAGATTTGTTTCGCCTGACATACGCTCCCTCCGTTTCAAATCCAATTATATCAAATACGCACGGATTAGTCAAATACGAGTTTGAATGTTTTGCGGTACACAAATTGAAACAGTAAAAATAATTCTCTTGCACTGCTACACAAACTGTGATATACTATAATCGCCAAACCAACTGAATAACGCAAAGATTTCTTTTTATAACGGGAGTAGTGTACTCTTTACTTCGGTTTTATAAACACATCTGAATTTGATAAAAAAGCAAATTCTGATTCTGTGTTTGTAAAAGAGAAAGAGTTTTTACTTTGCGGAGTTGGTTTGGCGACTATCGGAGTTTGCGTTTTTTGTGCGGTTGCTTCGGTAGCCGCACTTTTTTGTTTTGGGGAGAGCAAAAAAGAATAAAACGAAAGGAGTATGACCGCAATCCTCAATATTTAACAAAAGGAGAGACAGTTATGTTTTGCAGTCAATGCGGACAAAAATTAGATGAAAGTGCAAAATTCTGCCCCGGATGCGGGACGAAGGTGACGGATGCTGAAAAGGTGATTTCGGAGCAAAACGAGCAAGATGATACTAAAAATGAATATGAAGAAGCAATAGCGGCAGAAAAACTTGATTTTGATGAAAATGAAGCGGATGAAGATATTCAGTACGGCAATTGCGATGAAGATGATGAAGATGATGAAATAGATGAAGAATTTTTGAAAAAGAATGCACCGCACAGAGGCGTATCTTTTGGCGAAGCGATCAAACTGTTTTTTGCTAACGCATTCAATTTTGAAGGACGTGCTTCGAGAAGTGAGTATTGGATGATAACATTATTTAATGAACTTATAAGCATACTGTATCTAATAATCAACAGTGGCATAAAAAACGGAGCATTTGATGATTTTTTTTCATCATACAAAGCAGCAGAAATGTTCGGAATCGTTTTTTCGGGAATATACTGGGTATTTGTTATAGCAATGCTTATCCCGACTTTTGCTTTGATAGTTAGGAGAATACATGACATTGGTAAACCGGGATATGCGCTTCTTGTTGCATGTATTCCACTTATTGGAGTAATAGTGCTTTTTATTTTTTTCTGTACCGACAGTGTCGGCGACAATCAATGGGGATACGGCCCGGATCACGAATAACCACTGCAAACGCCGTAAGGCTTTCTGAAAAACACATTCGGAGAGCTTGACGGCGTTTGTTTTTTTGTATTTATCGTTTCACAGCACTTTTTTAATTGACTTACGCGCGTTTACATTCTATAATATAATAATATTATTTAGAATAGGGGAATACTGATGACTCCTGAAGATATTCTTTTACAGGTCGATAAGCCGGGCAGATATACCGGCGGCGAGCTTAATTCGGTTTTCAAGGAAAACGCTGAGGTCGATTTTGTGTTTTCATATCCCGATGTATACGAAATGGGAATGTCCCATCTCGGCGGAAAGATAATCTATCATATGCTTAATGAACGCGAAGATACATTCTGTCAGCGTGCATATGCTCCGTGGGTGGACATGGAGGAGCGTATGCGTGAACATAACATTCCGCTTTTTACGCTCGAAAACAAAATGCCGGTCAAAAATGCCGATATATGGGGCTTTACGCTTCAGTATGAGCTGAGCTATACAAATATCATCAATATGCTTGATCTTGCCGGTGTAAGCATCTTTGCGCGCGACCGAGGCGAAAACGAGCCGCTTATAATTGCAGGCGGTCCGTGTGCCAATCATGCCGAAATGCTTTCGGATTTCGTCGATTGCTTCATGCTCGGCGACGGGGAAGAAGAGCTTAACGAGCTTATCGACATTTATAAAGCATGGAAAAAGAGCGGTAAAGGCAAAAAAGAACTGTTAAAGGCACTTGCTGATAATACGGGCATGTATGTACCGTCGCTTTACCGGCATGAAATTGCAGACGGGCATCTTACGATAACTCCGCTTGACGGTGCGCCTAAAAAGGCGGTGCGCCGCGTGGTGGAGGATTTTGAACGTGCGTATGCGCCGACAAAGCTCATCGTGCCGTACATTGAGGTCGTGCATGACAGAGTAATGCTTGAGATATTCCGCGGCTGTACGCGCGGATGCCGTTTCTGTCAGGCAGGCTTCTTGTACAGACCGAACAGAGAAAGAAGCGTCGATACACTTGTGCGCCTTGCACGCGAAAGCGTGGATGCAACGGGCTATGATGAAATATCGCTCACGTCACTTTCAAGCGGTGACTATTCGCATATTGATGAGCTTGTAAAGAAGCTCGATTGCGAATTCAGCGGTGAGCATATAGATGTTTCTCTGCCGAGCCTGCGGATAGATTCGTTCAATCCGCAGTTCGTAAGTACGCAGATGAGAAAAACATCGCTTACATTCGCGCCCGAGGCGGGAAGCCAAAGACTGCGAGATATCATCAATAAGAATGTTTCCGAGGAAGACCTTCTGCGTACCGTGCGCGGCGCTTATGAGGCGGGCTATACCGCGATAAAGCTGTATTTCATGATAGGTCTGCCGTTCGAAAATATGGACGATATCAAGGGCATCGCCGAGCTTGCGGGCAAGTGCGCCGATGTTTTTAGGGAAATACACGGCAATACGAAAAACATGCGCATAACCGTCAGCACATCGGTGTTCATACCAAAGCCGTTCACACCGTTCCAGTGGCTTAAGCAGGATAACGAGGAAAGCGTTAAGGAAAAGCAAAGATATTTAAGCGAGCTTATCCGCCCGATGCGCGGAATAGAGTATAAATATCACGACAGCACGACATCAAAGCTTGAGGTCGCGTGTGCGCGCGGCGGCAGAGAAATGTGTGCGGTGCTGTATGACGCATGGAAAAACGGTGCGAAGTTCGATGCATGGAACGATCAGTTTGATCTTGAAGCGTGGGAAAAGGCGTTTGAAGCAAACGGGATATCAATGCGCGAATTGGCTGAACGCGAAATACCGCTTGACGAAACATTGCCGTGGGACACGGTTGACGCAGGCGTTACGAAAGAGTATCTTCTGCGTGAGCTTGAAAAATCAAAGCAGGGGATAACGACACACGATTGCCGTCTCGGATGCACAGGGTGCGGCATGATGAGCATTTGCAAAAAGGAGAAGACACAATGAGATTGCTTATGCGCTTTTCAAAGGGCGATGAGGTAAAATATATTTCGCATCTTGACATGCAAAGACTGTTTCAGCGCGCATTGCGCCGCGCAAAGCTTTCGTGCGCGTATTCACAGGGTTTTAATCCGCATATGCTGATAAGCTTTGCATGCGCATTGCCCGTGGGTGTATGTTCAAATGCCGAATACGTCGAAGTTCAGCTTGAAAAATATGTTCATCCGCTTGATGCGATGCGTATGCTCAACGAGGTGTTGCCGAACGGTGTAAGGATACTTAACGCCACAGAGCCTAAGGAAGGATATCCGAATGTCGGAAGCGTGATAGCGCTTGCCGGATATTCGTTCGTACCCGAAAGCATCGAAGGCTGCACTGATAAGCTTAAAGAGCTTATGGCGCAGAATGAAATAATAATAGAAAAACGCACTAAAAAAGGCATGGCAAATGTCAATGTACGCCCGATGATACACCGCCTTGCACTTGTCGGCGATAAAATAGAAGCAACGCTTTCGTGCAGTAATTCCGAAAACATGCGTGCCGATAAGTTGGCTGAAATGCTCGAAAATACGGGCATAAAAATAAAAAGTGCCGTGCGCGAAACGCTTTATATCATCAATGAAAACCGCCTTGAAGAGCCGTTGGGGGCAAAACCATGAAGGAAATACTTATAAATTGCGGCTTCGTTCAGAAAAAAGGCGTGATCCTTGATTCCGGCGAAATAACTGATGTACTTGTAGAGCATTCGTCAGTTTACGGCGGAGTAGGTAATATATATAAGGGGATTGTCGATAATGTCGTGCCCGGCATGCAGGCGGCATTCATAAATATCGGGCTTGATAAAAACGCTTTTCTGTTTGCCGGCGACATACCGAACGGGAACGGCGAGATCGCCGATATTCGAAAGCTTGTCAAAAAAGGGCAGGATATAACGGTTCAGATAACTAAGGAAGCACAAGGGGTAAAGGGTGCGCGTGTAACAGCTAATATAACCGTTCCGGGGCATAAGCTCGTTTTGATGCCGCAGATGGACTACATCGGTGTATCTAAAAAAATAGCCGATCCCGATGAAAAGGAACGTCTTAAGTCACTTGCGGAGGAACTGCGCGACGGAAATCACGGCTTCATCGTGCGTACCGATGCACAGGGAGCTACACGCGAGGAGCTTAAAAACGAAATAACCTATCTTGAAGAGGAATGGCGTGATATTCAGACTGCGGCAAAGGTCAGAAATGCGCCCGTAATGCTTCACGGTGAGGACGGGCTTCTGCTTACGCTTATAAGAGATTATTTCGATGATTCTTTTTCGCAGATCGTAGTAAACGACCGCAGTGCATTTGAGGAAGCAAAAAAGATAGCATCCGTCATGACACCCGAGATCGCTGACAGAATAGTATTCAGCGAGGGCAATCTGCTAAAAAATATGGAGAGTAAGCTGAATAAGCTGCTTCAGCGCAAAGTGTGGCTTGATAACGGGGCGTATCTCGTTATCGACAGTACGGAGGCTCTGACCGCGATAGATGTGAACACGGGCAAATTCACGGGCGATTATGACCTTAACAAAACGATAGTCAAAACAAACATACTTGCCGCAAAAGAGATAGCGAGGCAACTTCGTCTGCGCGCGATAGGCGGCATCATAATAATAGATTTCATCGACATGGAGACCGATGAGGACCGACAGCAGGTGCTTGACGCACTCGAGGAAGCGTCAAGGGGAGACAAGATACACACGAACATACTCGGCTTTGCACCGCTCGGGCTTGTGGAGCTTACGCGAAAGAAAACGAGGCTGAGCCTTGCCGATTCGATGCAGATGACTTGTCCGTACTGCGAGGGCGACGGAAAGATATTAAACGTTGCATCGGTGCTCGACAATCTGCTTGCGGAATTGAACAGAAGCAGAGGCGATTACGGCGTGGCGGTACTGAGGTTGAATCCATATATTTCCGCCGCGCTCAGAAAGTATACAGAAATATACGAACAGTTCAGCGGCATCGAGGTTTACATCCGCGAGGATGCCAGCCTCCATGTTGAGGATTTCAACATAAGCATGCTTGATACGCTGTCAGATAAGGAAGGGCTTGTAAAACTCATATGAAAACAGAGGTTATGAAGCTTGACGAATACTCTGCAAAGCTTGCGGCAGAGCTTATCGCATCGGGCGAAACGGTGGCGTTTCCGACGGAAACGGTTTACGGGCTTGGTGCGGATGTGTTCAACGAGGACGCTGTCAAGAAGATATTTGCCGCAAAGGGCAGACCGAGCGATAATCCGCTTATAGTACATGTGGCAAACAAAAAACAGATATACGATGTGGCAAGCGTGGTAAGCGGCGCGGCGCAAAAGCTGATAGATAAGTTTATGCCGGGACCTATAACCGTTGTTCTGCCGAAACGCAAAGAAATACCGTACTCGGTCACCGCCGGGATAGATACCGTGGGTGTGCGGCTTCCCGAGCATGAGGGCGCAAGACTTTTTATCGAAAAATGCAACAGACCGATCCCCGCACCGAGCGCAAATTCTTCGGGCAAGCCGTCGCCTACTTGCGCACAGCATGTATTTGATGATCTTCACGGAAAAATACCGCTCATACTCGATGGCGGCGCGTGCAACGGCGGCGTGGAATCAACGGTGATATCGCTTTGCGGTGCAACACCGTTATTGCTTCGCCCAGGGCTTGTCACGCATGAAATGCTCGAAAGCGTTCTCGGTAAAGTGGATATACATCCCGCTGTGCTTGAAAACAATAAGGTCGATAAGGCGGCAAGCCCCGGTATGAAGTATAAACACTATTCGCCGAAGGCGCGTGTGCTGATAATAGATGCGGGCATCTCGGAAGCGGTAAAGCTGTACGATATGCTTGTGTCGGCGGGACGCAGACCCGTAATAATGTGGAACGATGCGGAGCTTGAACTTATAGGTGCGCGCGACGGATATGCGCTTATGAATGATTTTGACAGCTCGGTCGCGGCAAGGAGATTGTTTGAGCTTTTGCGCAGAAGCGATGATGAGGGCTTCGATTCGGTCCTGATAACGAGCGTCGAAAGGAACGGAGCGGGCTTGTCGGTAATGAACAGAATGCTTCGTGCCGCGGCGTTCACGGTGCTTAACGGCGATGACATAAGAAGCATGGATGACGTTAAGCTGAAAAGTGTCCTACAAATTAACGCATAAATCATGCGCAAAATCAAAAAACGATCAAAATCCAACCGAATGTTTTGACGAAATCAAAAAATCTGTAAAAATATAAAACACGGTTTTGCTTTACGCATTACCGTGTTTTTGTTATTATAATTTGCGAGGTGATAGTATGCGTGCAGGAATGGTTTATGTTAAGGTTCCGATAAGCACTATTGAGTTCGACTTGCCGGATGAGGATGTCACGCTTTTGCGCGAAAGCATCAGAGTTTACGGATTACTGCAACCGGTGGGCATAACAAAAAAGGATGACGGCTATAAGCTTATATTCGGCAGACGACGGGTCAAAGCATGCCTTGAGTTGGGTCAAAAATACATACATTCGGTTTTGCTCACGGTGCGCGGCGATGATGCGATTTTCCGTGCGGTGGAAAACATCCACAGACAAAACCTCGATGCGGCATCACTTGCGGAGTATGCGCTCGGTATCACTGAAGGCGATGTGCGTGAAATACTCTGTCTTGATTTCGGGCAGGAATCGCTTGTACGGGATTATCTTATGCTTCCCGAAGATGCAAAAAAAGCGGTGAACGCAAATACAGAACAGTTTATCAGTCGCTCGCACGGCGACGGCACATATTTTCTCAAAATGTGTCATGCTCTTGAGGATGTGCCCGTCAACGCAAAGGATAAGGTGCGCCTCTCTGTCCTGAGCGATAAGCGGATTTTTATTAACGAGATAGAAAAAATACTTAAGCTTATGCGCTCGGGCGGCTACACCGATAGCATAACTGAGGACGATGAGTGCATTATAATCAGAAAAAAACAAGGGGCATAAGCAGAAGACTGACCTCCTGCTGTATTAACCAAGGCGCGCAGGTGTCAAGGGGACAGTGTCCCTCCATTGCTGGACGCGGTGGCGCAGGGAACGAAGCCCCCACACAGGCAGTTACTCCGCAATCAGTTTATCGAGGATCTGTTTTTCATCGGTGACACCGACAACATTGCCGCATTTATCACATATAAGCACGACATGGAAGCTGTTGCCGTAAAACCTTTTGGAGAGTTGGAGCAGATCTTCGTTTTCGAGGGAACGTATTATTTTTACCGAACGCGCACTTTTTATCACTTTTTCTCTTTTATCGGGGCGGAACGGATATTTTAACGATTTAAGCGCGGCGGTGAACATGAATACGGACATGACTGACGTTGAACTGTCGAAATAACAAACAAGGCGTCGGATATTATAAATCAAATATAAGGACGCAAGCACGATTCCGACAATCGAACAGTATTTGTGTCCTTTTTGCTCGCCGAAAAAGCTTTTGAGAAGCGAGCATAGAATACGTCCGCCGTCAAGCGGATATATCGGGATAAGATTAAAAAGTGCCACGGAATACGAAAACGTTACAAATTCATCCGGCAGAAAAGGAAGCTTGCTTGCGAGAAATCCGACAAAAAGGCTTGCTGACGGTCCGGCTGCGGCAATAAGTCCTTCAAAGGCGGGGAAGTCCTCCGTTCCGCATATTTCTGCGGCACCTCCGAACGGATAAATTTCGATACCTTGCGTTTCAAAGCCGAGAAGATGTGCGACCAGCATATGCGCACATTCGTGTATCAGCACGACACAAAAAAGAATCAGCATCGCTTTAGTATTTCCGGATGCAAACCAAATAATACAGCAAAAAAGCATCATGGGGGTAAGCCTGATACGTAGAGAGCCTATTTTGAATACCGTCATATATATAAACTCGGGTCGAGTGCAATGCAGTTTTCATAAAGCTTGTAGCAGACATTTGATTTCGCGTAGCCGATGATATCGCCCTGCAAGACTTCCTGCCCTTCCTTACAAAGTGCGCCTATGCCCTTGTATACGCTTTTCTTGCCGTCACTGTGACGAATGGCGACAGCTTCCTTTTCACAGCGCTCAATGATGCCGTCGGCAACGGCACAGACGCCTGCAAACTTCCTGCATTTGATGTTCAGACAGTATTCGCCCATATCGGTATCTGCGTTTACTTCTCCTGCCACGGGCATAATAAGATGTGAAACAGTTACATTGCCTGAAACGCTTATCGCATCACCGTCGTTTTGCATCAAAAACAATTGTCCCAAGCTTTCCTTGATTTTGAAATCTTCATCCAAACTCATTTCAATTCCGCTACGTAAGGTGCGCGCAATATCGCTGTTCCCAAAAGTTATGAACAGTGCGGAAAAAATCATCAACAGTGCGATACCTATAAACAAAGCTCGTTTTGTCATAAAAAATCCCTCCGACAAAATATATGCCTGAGGGATTATATTTATTAAACTATTTTAATAGCCTGTGAACGGGTCAATAGGTCTGTTCATACATACGCTCTCGACAAGACCTATGCCGATCATGTTGGTAAGCATGCTTGAGCCTCCGTAGCTGATGAACGGTAACGGAATTCCGGTTATCGGCATTATGCCTATTACCATGCCGATGTTCTCAAATATGTGAAACATGAACATCGCCATTATTCCTATTATTATCATTTTGCCGTAACGGTCGGATGCTTTGTGCTGCATGAGATACCACATCCGCCATTCCATGACGGCATACAGCAGTATAAGGAGCAGACCTCCGAAAAAGCCCATTGATTCTATTATCGCCGCAAAGATGAAGTCTGTATCTATTGCAAAAATATTGCCTGCCTGACTTATTGAATCAAGTCCTAAAATTCCTTTACCCCAGAATCCGCCGGAACTTATCGCCATTTTTGCGTATTTGAGCTGGTCTACCTCTTCACCGTGAATAAAGTTGATTATACGGCTTTGTTGCTTCTCACCGAGAACAAACCACAAAACGACGCATGCCGCCGCGCCTATACCGAGTATCATAAAGATATGCTTCCAGCGCATGCCGCCCGCGAACAGCATCACAATAAAAATGAATACATATACGAGTGAGGTGCCGATGTCCATTTGCGTAAGCAGGGCGGCGATGAATATGAGCATCACACCAAAGGTGGGCAGCAGATCCTTTAACGATTCGAGCTTTTCTTTACACGATATAGTCTTTGCGAGTACCAATATCAGCCCGAGCTTGCCGATTTCCGAAGGTTGAAACGTAAATCCGATTTTCTTAATTTCTATCCAGCCTCGTGTACCGCCGTGCTCTGCGCCGAAAAATGAAGTGAAAACAATAAGTCCGGCGCAAATACCTATTATCACAAACCATAGGCGCGAATAGGTGTGATAATCTATCATCGCAATACAAGCAAGCACAACAAAGCTTATCGCTATCCAAATCGCTTGCTTTTTCACTTTTGAAAAGTTAAGGCGCGAAAGCGTCTGCAGGAGGTCAGCTTCCTCGCCGCCCGTTGCGGCATCTGCACGCGCTGCAAGTATCGCTACCAACCCGAAAAGAGTTATCGCAATGACGATGATAAGAATTATATATTCTATGTTATGCAGTTTTCTTTTATCAAAAAGCCACATACCGTTCTCCGAAATTTATTATTTATTTTATTGTAGCATACTTCGTGTAAAATTACAACAGAAAAGTTGTTTTGAGCTATCGGTACATCAAAAAAGCTCTCCCGAATTGTGCAGGGAGAGCTTAAATATTTACGGTATTTTGTTTCAGCCGATTACTCTTACGCGGATAACGCCGGGAATGTCTTTAAGATTTTCGGCAAACTGCTCCGGAATGGTGCCGATGAAATCCATGATAGTATAAGCAAAATCGCCTCTTGCCTTATTGATGAGGTTTTCGATGTTAAGTCCGAGCTCAACTGCAATATCGGTCATTCTTCCGAGCATGCCTATCGTGTTTTCGTGCATGATGCACACTCTCGCACCGTCGGTTCTTGCAAAAGCAACATCGGGGTAGTTGACCGAATTGGTGATATTGCCGTTTTCGATATAATCAATGGTTTGACGTGCCGCCATAACACTGCAATTTTCGTCTGCTTCGGGAGTGCCTGCCGCAAGATGAGGTGTAAAAACTACATCAGAGCGCTTCATCTGACGCGGTGTCGGGAAATCGGTGGCAAATGCTTTGATTTTGCCGCTGTCGAGTGCATCACATACGGCATCGTTATCGAGAATCGGACCGCGCGCATAGTTTATCAGATATACGCCGTCTTTCATTTTGTCGATGATTTCTTTTCCGATCCAATTACGGGTGGAATCATTGAGCGGGCAGTGAACGGTGATAACATCACAGACGGGAAGAAGCTCGTCAAGCTCGTTTACAAACGTTAAATATTGCGAAAGCTCCTGCATCCTTGCGTTTGTAAGATAGGGGTCGTAGCCGATGACCTTCATTCCGAGGTCGTAGCAGGCCTTTGCCATGCGTGAACCGATTGCACCGACACCGATGATGCCGAGAGTTTTACCCATGATTTCAGGTCCCCTGAATTGTTCCTTGCCTTTTTCGACGATCTTGCCTGCTTCCGATTCTTCGTCGGGAAGATTCTTGACCCAATGCATCGCCTTAAAGCCGTTACGCATTGCCATTATCATAGCCGAAATGGTAAGCTCTTTTACGGCGTTTGCATTTCCTCCGGGACAGTTGAATACAACAACGCCCTGCTTTGTAAGACGGTCAACGGGAATCGTATTGACACCCGCTCCGATTCTTACTATGGATTTAAGATTGTCTCCGAATTGCACGTCGTGAAGCGGAGTGCTGTGTACAAGGATGGCATCGGGATCGACAACGTCATCCGCGATTTTGTAATTATTACCGAAAATAAATCTTCCGGCATCAGCAATGTTGTCATAGGTCTTGACTTGGTACAAAATGATCTATCTCCTTTTCGTTCAAGCATAAGTGAAGTAAGCACCTACGCTATATTATGATTTGATTTTTATTATTATAGTACTTTAGCGCATTTGTGTCAAGGAAATTGGGAAAAGATTTTTCGTTTCTTTGGAGCATCGCCCCAAAAGATGAGTGCGGGGCGGAGTTCTGTTGCCGTGCAACAAAACACAAAAAAAGTGTTGATAAATTTTCGGTGTTATAGTACAATAAACAAAAGATATGTATTAGGAGTGGTATACCTTATGAATCCATGGCATTGCTTTGCACCTGAACGAATAACTGCCGACAATTTTGTGAGCATTATCGAAATACCCAAGGGCGGCAGAAAGAAATATGAGCTTGATAAAGAGAGCGGGCTTCTGCGGCTTGACAGAGTGCTGTTCACTTCAACGATCTATCCTGCCAATTACGGATTCATACCGGGTACGCTGTCCGATGATGGCGACCCGCTTGATGTGCTTGTACTGTGCCAGGAAACGCTCGACCCACTCGTTGAGGTCGAGTGTTATCCGATAGGCGTACTTAAGATGGTTGACGGTGATGAGAATGACGAAAAGATAATCGCTATTCCGTTCGGTGATCCGTCACTCAACATCTATAATGATCTCAAGGAACTGCCTCAGCATCAGTTCCTTGAAATTGAGCATTTCTTCGAGGTGTACAAGTGTCTTGAAAACAAGATCACGCACGTCGAAAAGATTTACGATCGCGCGGAGGCGATGAAAATAATCAACGAATCCATTGCGGCGTACAGAAAAAAATTCAAAGGTGAAAAATGTTAAAGAAATTTTTTGGAGATAAAGAGTTCTATAAAAGAATACTTGTGTTGATGATACCAATCATGATACAAAACGGCATTACCAACTTTGTCGGCATGCTCGATAATATAATGGTCGGGCGCGTCGGCACGGTCGAAATGAACGGCGTTGCAGTAACAAATTCACTGCTTATGGTGTTTAACCTGTGTATTTTCGGCACTGTGTCGGGTGCCGGGATCTTCGGTGCACAGTTTTTCGGCAAGAAAGATTATCACGGTGTGCGCAATACTTTCAGATTCAAGCTGGTTTCGTGTACGGTCATCACCGCGGTATGTGCGCTTATTTTCTGGCTTTTAGGCGAAAAACTAATAGGACTTTACTTAACGGGCGAGGGTGATCCTGCCGATGCCGCAGCGTCACTCAATTTCGCACGGCAGTACATGCTTATCATGCTTGCGGGCATCCTGCCTTATTCGATAGTGCAGTGCTATTCGAGCACTTTGCGTGAGAGTGGCGAAACAAAAGCACCGATGGTAGCAGGTATAGTTGCGGTGTGTGTAAATCTCATACTGAATTATATACTTATATTCGGTCATTTCGGGGCACCGGCAATGGGCGTCGCAGGTGCGGCGATAGCCACCGTTATATCGCGTTTTGTGGAATTGGGCTTCATCATCGTATGGTGCAAAATCAACAGTGAAACTACGTTCTACTTTGAGGATGCGTACAGTCATTTCAAGATCCCCAAAGAGCTTGCATGGCACATCTTCCTTAAGGGCTTGCCGCTTATGCTGAACGAAACGCTCTGGGCGGCGGGAATGGCATTTTTGACTCAGTGCTATTCTTTGCGCGGGCTCGATGTGGTCGGCGCGAACAATATTTCGCAGACTTTTTGGAACGTATTTGCGGTCGCACTGATGGCGACGGGTGTATCAATAGGTATAATTCTCGGTCAGCTTCTCGGCGCGGGCGAAACGGAGCGGGCAAGAGAAGAAAGCCCGAAGCTGATAGTTTTTTCGCTTTGCGTGAGTGCAGCGATCGGAATAGTTTATTTCGGATGCACATATTTCATACCGCAAGCATACAACACCACTGATGAAATACGCCATCTCGCAACGACGATGATGCAGATATGCGCTGTAACGATGCCCATAGAAGCGTTTGCAAACGCCACGTATTTCACATTGCGTTCCGGCGGTAAGGCGCTTATAACATTCCTGTTCGACAGTTGCTTTGTATGGGTGGTCAATGTTCCCGTGGCATTTATTCTCAGCCGATATACAAATGTTTCGATAGTTACCTTGTTTGCGATAAGTCAGTTATTGCCGATACTCAAATGCGTGATAGGCTTCATATTTGTTAAAAAAGGTATTTGGATAAAGAATATCGTGGCGGAGGAATAGCATGGCAAAGAATGAATTTTCGGCGGCAAAGATTTTCGGCGAAGAAACGGAAAACAACGTTACCGAAGCCGGCAAACACGTCGAAATAAAACCCGAATACAAGCAGAATTTTCCAAAACCGGATCTTGAAAAGAAGACCGGAGGCGAACGTGGATTTTTGGGCAAATTCAAAAAGCGCAAGCTCGTCATGATACTTGCCGCGCTGTTGATTTTTGCGGTGTTCACGGGATTCTTGCTCAAGCAGTATTCGTATTCATACTTGAGCCATGACGATTACGGCTATGCGACACTGAGCTATGTCTATTGGGAGGACGGCATGTGGGGACAGGATTTCTCACTTGCACAGCTCACACATTATCTGACAGAGCATTATAACCGTTGGGGCGGACGTATCTTGAGCTTTGCACAGACGATACTTCTTTTCAAGGCAGGAACTCCGGTTGTTCAGGCGTTCAATGCTATCGTACTCGCCGGAATATTCCTGCTTGCGTTCCTGCTTGCCCAAAATGCAAAAAGGACAAAACTGTTGCCTGTTTCGGCACTGTTCGCGTGCGCCACATTCGGGTTGATAGGACTACCGACAGCCACGAGCGGACTGTACTGGTATTCGGCTTCAATACTTTATATGGTGCCCGTGCTGTATATTTTCCTCGGGTGCATCCTGATGTACATAATGATGCTCGGCAGTGCTGAACGCACGGTGTCGGTCTCAAAACTGCTGATGCTCCCGTTCGCGTGCGTACTGATGTTCTTCGGCGGCTTTTCAATCGAACATAACGGAATGTACGCGGTCGTCGCCGCGGCGGCGATACTCGTCTACGCCACGTTCAGAAAGCGGAATCCGTTTGTACTCGTTTACGGCTTTCCTCCGTTTTTGTCGGCAGTAGCGGGTTGCCGGATAATGCTTATGGCTGTCGGCAATAATTCAAGAAAAACAATGTATGCCGATTACTATGCTCTGTCGTTTTCAAAACAGTTATTGACGAGTGCAAAGACGATTTCACAGACGTTGTTCCGTCCGGCAAATATGATGTTTGTCATACTGCTCGCACTTGTCTGTATCGGTGTTGCACTTGCAATGCTCAGACGAAAAAATAATTGGTTTTTCAGAATACTTGCCTGTTGTGATGCGTTTCTTGCATTGGCGTCCGTGGCTGTTGCAAACGGAAGCATTGCGACGGATAAAATAGCGGTGCTCATGTGGATATATCTTGTTTTTATGGCGGTCACTGTGTCGATATGGCTGTTCTCAAGCGGCAAGAAGCAGGATTTCCTTATATGGACAATGTTTTTCGGCAGTCTCGTCTCGCAGGGCGCGTGCCTGATCTCGCCGATATTCCCCGATCGCTGTCTTGTGCCGTTCGTACTGACATTTACACTCGTTGCAACAAGACTTTTCAACGAATATATCTCGATTTTCGAGGATGCTCCGCGCAATGTCGTGATAAGGCGCGTATGCGCGGTGCTTGTGCCGGTGGTCGTCATCGGCGCGTTCGGTGCCGGAAAGATATTTAACGGCTTCAAAGAAAACGACGCGGTACAGAGCTTCAATGAACGCACACTTAAGGTCGTGGCGTATGAGTATGAAAAGCTCAACACGAGCGCAACGAAAATAACGCTTATGAAGCTCAAGGACGATGTGTATGCGGGAAGCACTCAGCCATACGGACGCGATCTCATTAAAGATTGGATGAAGATATATTATAAGCTGCCTGCAAATCTTCAGTACGGTGATTTTGTTTACGAAAACTATGATGAAGAACGCTTGCAGGAACTTGAAGAAGAATTGCAGGAAAAAGAAAACAGATATTTCAAAAAAGATTAAATTTCGCTTGACGTATATTCGCATATGCTGTATAATTGTTAAAGCAATAGGGGAGTGGCTCAACGGTAGAGCAGCGGTCTCCAAAACCGCTGGTTGCGTGTTCGAATCGCGTCTCCCCTGCCAAGAAAAAAGCACGCGTAGAGCGTGCTTTTTTCAACGATGTGTTCTGTAAACGGAACGTGATGTGCCTGCGGGCGTGGGTTGAACACATCACATCACTTTTGCAAAGCAAAAACATCAGTGCGAGCATAGCGAACAACATCGCTTGTTATCGTGAGAGTTCAAACTCATCCACCGTTTTGTCGAAAATATCTTATTCGTAGTCCAATAACATGTAAAAGCCCTTTTTTGTCTACACGACAAATGAGGGCTTTTACGTCATTCCTGAAGAATATATGCTAACGAAAGAAGATATTATTGAAGCCACATATTTCCCAAAAAGTATTTTAACATTGAGATTGTTATGTAAGATAATTTCCGATTTATCGTGAGAGCGAGAAAGGCGCATCATTTTGATTTTTTCACCTTAAATCGGTACCTTTTAGGTAGTTTTAGTCATTTTCGTTAAAATGGAGAATTTTGTGCAATGACACAATGGGGGATATTCGTTGCAACAGTGTATGGCGTCTGCGATATACACGGAAAATCACAAGGTGATGTAGTGGGTGACGTTAATAATGCCGTCCTTGATCAATTTAACGATCTTAAAAATATTAAACTTGCAAAATAATTATTATGTGGTATAATATTGTCAAATTATAAAATCGGGTATAAGGCGTTATATGCTTGAAAGAATAAAATCTCCGCAGGATATAAAAAAATTGCATACTGACGAATTGGAGATACTTGCCGAAGAAATACGCAGAGAGATAATATCGACCACACTGCATAACGGCGGACATCTTGCATCCAATCTCGGGGCGGTAGAGCTTACGCTTGCACTGCATTATGTTTTTGATGCGCCCGAGGATAAGTTTATTTTCGATGTAGGCCATCAGTGCTATACTCATAAGATTATTACGGGTAGATACGATAAGTTTTCTACGCTTCGAAAGAAAGACGGTCTGAGTGGATTCCCGAATCACGGTGAAAGCGAATACGATACATTTGATTCAGGACATTCGTCTACCGCGATCTCTGCGGCGCTCGGGCTTGCACGCGCGAGAGATATCAACAAAAAAGACTACAATGTTATTGCAATAGTCGGCGACGGTGCCATCGGCGGCGGCATGGCGTTTGAGGCGCTCAATGATGTCGGCACGTCGATAAATACGAAACTCATAATAATACTCAATGACAACGAAATGTCGATTTCCAAAAATGTCGGTGCGCTGTCGAGCCATTTCAGCAGACTTCGTGCGGCAAAAAAATATATGCGCGGCAAGCGCAAGGTAAAAAAAGCACTTGATTCGATAAACCGTTCGGGCAAGCTCGTAGGCTTTGTTTCGCATCTGCGTGATACGGTGAGATATTTTCTTATCGGCGAGACGATATTTGAATCAATGAACATCAAATATCTCGGACCCGTGGACGGGCATTCGTTCAGCGCCATGACGGATATGTTCAGGCGTGCACGGGAGTGTCAGAACTCTGTTCTGATACACGTTGTTACACGCAAGGGACACGGATATGAAAAGGCGGAGCAGGATCCTGAGAGCTATCATGGCATTTCACCAAAAAAGAGCGGAAATTTGGACGAAACCGGCTATTCGGAGCAGCTTGGAAAAACGCTGTGCGCTCTTGCAGAGAATCTGCCCGTATGCGCTGTTACGGCGGGAATGACATACAATACGGGTTTGCTTGAATTTTCAAAAAAATATCCGGAACGCTTCTTTGATACGGGAATCGCGGAACAGCATGCGCTCGCAATGGCCGGCGGACTTGCAAAGGGCGGTATGAGACCGTTCGTGGTGATATATTCCACGTTCCTTCAGCGCGGCTTCGACCAGCTTTTTCATGATATATGTCTTCAAAAGCTCCCCGTTACGGTGTGCATCGACCACGCCGGGCTGACGGGGGAGGATGGAGCAACGCATCAAGGGATTTACGATATAGGCTTTCTGCGCTCCATGCCGGAGTTGACCGTACTTGCACCGCGAGACACGGATGAGTTTTCAAGGATGTTGAAATACGCTTCATGCGCAGATTTGCCCGTTGCCATACGCTATCCGAAAGGATGCTCTAGTGTGATTGAGGGCGAGCCGTTCACTTCGCCAAAATGGGATATCATCGTTGAGGGGGATAAAGGAAGTATAGTGACGTTCGGACGTTCCGTATCCTTTGCTATGCCTGCTGCGAAAGAAATAGGGCTTTCACTTATTGATGCCCGCTCACTTAAACCGCTTGATGAAAGCATGCTTGAAAAAATCAAAGCACTTCCCGTTTTTGTTATTGAAGATAATGCTCCTGCAGGCGGCTTGTGTGAGGGCATTTTGGGCTATTACGCGCAAACGGGCGCGCATGTTGATGTCCAAGGCTTTGCACTTTGTGATGAATTTGTATCTGTCGGCACAGTGGATGAACAGCTTGCGGATAACAGAATGACCGTTAAAGCGATAACAGAGGCGATCAAAAATGCGGTTGGATAAAGCACTGTTCGAACGCGGGCTTACGCAATCACGTAGCCGCGCTTCAATGCTTATTTCCGACGGCGATGTTATCGTAAACGGCAAAACGGTAACAAAATGCGCTTTCGATGTGTCGGATTCAGATGAAATATCGGTCAACGATTCGATAGGTTATGTCGGACGTGGCGGTCTTAAGCTTGAGCATGCGCTCAAAGCTTTCGGAATAGACTGCACGGGGTATGATGCTCTTGATATCGGAGCGTCTACCGGAGGTTTTACTCAATGCTTGCTTAAAAACGGAGCAAAAAGCGTGCTTGCCGTTGACGTGGGGCACGGTCAAATGGACGAAAAGCTTGCAAACGATCCCCGCGTGACGCTCTTGGAAGATACGAACGCGCGCATTCTTACGCCGGAAATGACGGGCGGCAAAAAAGATATCGCCGTAATGGATGTTTCGTTTATTTCGCAAACGATGATTTTTCCCGCAATGTTTTCATGCTTAAAGGATAGCGCCGTTGCGGTAACGCTCGTCAAGCCGCAATTTGAAGCGGGCAGCATGTTCCTTAATAAAAACGGAATAATAAAGGATAAAAGAGTTTATCTGCGTGTGCTTGAAAATATCGCCGAAGCCGCGCATGAGTATTCGTTTTGTGTTTCCGACCTGACGCTTTCGCCGATAAAGGGCGGCGACGGCAACACAGAGTTCTTGATAAAGCTTGAACACGGTAATTCAAATACCGGGACTGCTTTCTCGAAAGGAATTTATGAAAAATATCGGTATTTATGTCAACAAAAATAAAGATTCGTCGCTTTCCGTGACTGCGAAGCTTACGGAGATTTCCGGTAAATACGGATTTCACTGCAATGTGCTTTCCGACGCAAAACATCTTGATGACCCGTCCGTACTTGCGAAAGTGAACGAGTTTGCCGAAAAAAACGATATCATCATCGTTCTCGGCGGTGACGGTACTATCCTGCGCATCGCATCTGCTGCCGCAAGAAAAAATGTGCCGTTGCTGTCGGTGAATCTCGGACATCTCGGATTTTTGACGGAGCTTGAGCCTAACGAAGCGGAAAAAGGGATAAAGCGGCTTGCCGACGGCGATTATACTATCGACAGACGCATGATGCTTTCGTGTTCGGCAAAGGGGCAGGAATTTCTGGCGCTCAACGACGTATGCCTGCAACGCGCAAGCAGAGCACGTCTGCTTAAGTTCAATTCATACGCTAACGGCGAGCTGATACATTCGCTTTCGGCTGACGGCGTGCTTGTGGCAAGTCCGACCGGCTCCACCGCGTATTCACTCTCGGCAGGAGGCCCGATAGTCAGCCCAAAGCTATCGCTTATGCTGATGACACCTATCTGCGCGCACACGCTCAGCGCGCGTCCGTTCGTGTTCAGCGATGATGAAAAGCTCACGTTCGAGGCACTTGATGATTGCGGCTTTGCTGTCATTTGCGACGGCGTACAGATTCATCCGTTCGACGGCATAAGCCGTATAGATATCCAAAAATCAAGATTTCCGCTGTCACTTATAAATTTCAAGCAAAAAAGCTTTTATAAAAGATTGAGTTCAAAATTGGCGGAATGGGAGGTTTAACAAATGAAGGCTGTAAGACACAGTAAAATTCTCGAAATCATCTCAAAGAAGGAAATCGAAACTCAGGATGAGCTTGTTGCGGAGCTTATCGCCGAAGGTTTTCATATCACGCAGGCAACCGTTTCACGCGATATAAAGGACCTGCGTCTGACAAAAGTGCCCGATGAGCGCGGAGGCTATAAGTACACACCGATGGATACAGCTGATTCAGGGATCACACCGAAGATGCAACAGCTTTTCCTCAACAGTGTGATTTCGATAAACAGCGCAAACAATATAGTTGTAATCAAAACGCTTGCAGGCTCCGCAAGCACTATCGGTGTTGTTGTGGATGCGATAAAGCATCCCGCGATACTAGGCAGTGTCGCCGGCGACGATACGATAATCATTGTGGCGGCATCAAACGAGCAGGTCGCGGATATTATTTCAAGGCTGAAAATGATGTTAGTATGATTCGGAGATTATTGTTATGCTTCAACAGCTTACGATAAAGAATGTTGCACTCATCGAAGACCTTACAATAGAATTTGATAACGGCTTTAACGTTCTTTCAGGAGAGACAGGCGCGGGCAAATCAATAATAATTGATTCGCTTGATCTTGTATTGGGTGAGCGTGCTGATAAGGAGCTTGTCCGCACAGGAACGCAAAAAGCGCGTGTGGAGGGCATTTTTCAGCTTGATAATGTCTTGGGTATAAGTGAAATACTTGATGACAACGGCATCGAATACGATGACGGCATGCTGATAATCCTAAGGGAAATATCGAGCGACGGCAAGAGCCTTTGCCGCATAAACGGAAGCGCTGTGACGCTTGCAACACTCAAGAAGATCGCCGATAAGCTCGCGGATATCCACGGTCAGCATGAGCATCAGCTCCTGCTTGATCCCAACACACACCTTGAGTTCCTCGATAGCTTCGGCGGGGAGCAGATCGGCGTACAAAAGGAAAATGTCCGTCTCGCGTATACATATTACAAATCGTGCCTTGATAAGCTCAACGGCGATTGGGGCACCGAGGAAGAACGCGCACGCAAAATAGAAATGCTCGAATACCAGCTTGAAGAAATAGAAAACGCGCAGATCACTCCCGGGCAGGAAGCTGAGCTTAAATCCCGTGCCGAAGTACTCAACAACGCAGATAAGATACGGAATAACC
>JAZRXI010000054.1:0-43510 GCA_045600145.1 Clostridia bacterium
TATAGGCAAGAATAAAAATCTTAAACTGATTTGCCTTTTCGCTACAGGCTATGACAATGTAGATACCGCGTACTGTGCTTCACACGGGATAGCGGTGTGTAACGTTGTCGGTTATTCTACGCAGTGTGTGGCGCAGGTCACCGTTGCGATGGTGCTTTCACTTATTACTCACATGCCCGCCTATACAGAGCATGTCGCAAGCGGAAAATATTCATCGGGAAATACCGCAAACTGCCTTACTCCCGTTTATCATGAGATAGCGGGCATGACGTGGGGCATAGCAGGTTACGGCGCTATCGGTAAGGCAGTTGCCGATGTAGCGCGTGCATTCGGATGCCGTGTGATCGCATTCAAACGCACACCCGTAAATGATGTCGAAACGGTAGATATCGACACGCTGTGCCGTGAATCCGATATCATCACGGTGCATTTACCGCTCAATGATTCTACGCGCGGTATTTTCGGTGAAAAGCAGATATCGGCAATGAAGCCGGGAGCAGTGTTCGTGAATGTCGCACGCGGTGCGGTAGCAGACGAACGCGCATTGGCTGACGCGGTAAAGCAAAACCGTCTCGGCGGTCTCGGCGTTGATGTTTATTCCGCCGAGCCGTTCGGAGAGAAACATCCGTTTTATTCCGTAAAGGATCATGAAAATGTATGCTTTACTCCTCATATGGCGTGGGGCGCGCAGGAAACGCGGAAACGTTGTCTTGATGAAATATGCAAAAACATCAGTGCGTTTATTTCCGGTGAACGTCGTTGCCGTGTTGAAAGCCGAGACTGAAAAATGGTAGAGGACGCTTGAGGTTAAGCTCGGGCACTGTCCCCATGACCGCTCTTTTAGGACTTTGTTCCAAATCACGCCCCGCTTTTTTGAAAAAAAGTGGGACAAAAAACTTTTATGACTTTCTGAAAAAATTCTCCCGCCATAGGTAGGACGGGAGAATTTTTTGTGCAAAAGTATGAGTAAGAAGTATACAAGGTTTTTGCAGATTCTATGTATGTCAATGCGATGAGCATTTTTCACAATGCTGTTACAAAAGCGGGAATGGACACGGAGTCCGCACAAAGCAAGGGGCTGAGCTCAAAAAGAAGGGGGACGGCATCACATTGATAGTGCTTTATTGCACGCCCCAATTTTCGGTGCCCTTAAAACCTGTTGCCCAACGGTCATCCCAACCTGACGGCTTGGATTGTGCGGCAATATTCAAAGTGCAGGTGCAATCAATAAAGGCACCTGAGCCGATGCTTTTAACGCTTTTCGGTATGGCTACCGTCGTAAGCGATGTGCAATATGAGAATGCGGCACTGCCAATGCTTGTTGCTCTGTTTGATATGGTAATTGATTTAAGTGCTTTGCAGCTCGAAAACGCATATTCGCCAATGTTGTTCACACTGTCTGGCATGATTACCGATGTAAGCAAAGAGCATGATTCAAACGCCTCATAGTTAATGCTCGTTACACTGCTAGAAATAGTATAACTGCCTGTTCGCCCGTTGGGAAAAGCAATGAGCCTTGTTTGTTCTTTATTGAATAAAACGCCGTTATTGTCGGAATAATACTGATTGTCAGGCGATACGTTTATATTCGTTAGTTTTGCACAGCTGACAAACGGGTTTCCGCCGATGCTTTCTACATTTTTTGGTATCGTTATCGTTGTAAGTGAGTCACAATGCCAAAAAGCGTAATCGTCTATGTATGTTACACTGCTCGGTATGGTTATAGATTCAAGCGAACTGCAATACATAAATGCACTGTCGCCGATTCCGGCCACGCTGTTGGGTATGATTACCGATTTTAGTGCTTCACATTGCCGAAATGCCTCACTGCCGATTTCTGTAACCTTTAACCCATTGTGTTCCTCGGGTATCGTTACAGATTTGGCAGACACGTCACAATAGCTTACGACATAGCTTTTTTTATCGCTCGCAAGCGAAAATTTAAGCGTTTCATCGTCTGTAATTACAAATTCGCCCGCGTTATACGGCGTAGGTGTTGGCTTGGGCGTAGATGTGGGCTTTGCCGTCGCTTTTGCTGTTGCTGTCGGCGTTGACGCTGATTTTTCCGTTGCTTGCGGTGATGATGTCGCTTCACCCGCAGATGTATTCTGCACTCCGCCGCCATCAGGTGAGGGAGTCGATTTTCTGTTGTCGGGAGCAGATGTGTCGAACGGTGACGGTGTTTCATTTTCTATGCTCGCAGTGTCTGTCGAAGTTACGGAGTCATTTGGTTTTTTTGGCTTTGCCTCCGCGTTTTTTTGCTGTAATGAAGCCGTTATGAATATTACAAACACGCTTGCCAATATTACTATTGACGATAAAGATAATACTACTATCAGTGTAGTTTTTTTCATGCGGTTTCTCCTTTACTTCTTTAATTCTGTTTTGCAGTATACACTGATTTTTCAGCATAGTTAACTGTTTTTGCACCGCAAAACCGTCGTTTGCCACACAAATCAGATGCTTATTTATCGTCATTCTTGCAGGGGGGAGAGAGCCACTGCAAGGATTATTTATTCAGAAATGCCTTTATTGCCTTATATGCCATGAATACATCAAGCTTTGAAACAGTCTCAAACGGAGCGTGCATTGAAAGCACCGGAACGCCGAGGTCTACCGTATCTACACCGAGACCCGAAATATACAGTGCTACCGTTCCGCCGCCGCCTGCATCGACCTTGCCGAGCTCGCCTATTTGCCATATGATGTTTTCGCTTTCAAGCATGGCGCGGACTTCTGCCATATACTCGGCAGAGGCATCGTTTGAACCGGATTTACCGCGTCCGCCTGTATATTTTGTGACAACGACGCCGTAATTCAAAAATGAACAATTTCTGCGTTCGAAAACGTCCTGGAATGTGGGATCGACTGCGGCGTTGACGTCGGAAGAAAGGCACTTTGAAGCCCTGAGTGCATCGTCTGGCTCAACACCCTGCATCCGCGCGATATCATCAACGACATGCTTGACGAAATCGGAATTAAGCCCTGTATAGCCCTTTGAGCCGATTTCTTCCTTGTCGGCAAGAATACATACCGCCGTATGCTCAGGAAGCTCCGCCTCCGTGCAGGCGATGAGCGAAGGATATGCGCATACTCTGTCATCATGCCCGTATGCGCCGATGAGCGAACGGTCAAAGCCGATGTCGCGCGCCTTGAACGCGGGTACTGCTTCAAGCTCTGCCGAAAGGAAATCGGATTCGGTCACACCGTATTTTTCGAACAGAATGTTAAGAATATTGAGCTTGACAAGTTCACTGCCCTCATCACTCTTGAACGGCCTGCTTCCGATAAGCACGTTAAGCTCTTCACCTTTTATGCCGTCGGTAAGCGAACGCTTGCCTTGCTCGTAGCCTAAGTGGGGAAGAAGATCACTTATTACAAAGCAAGGATCGTTTTCGTCTTCACCGATGGAGACATTCAGCACAGTGCCGTCTTTTTTCGCAAACACGCCGTGCAACGCAAGCGGAGTTACCGTCCACTGATATTTTTTGATACCGCCGTAATAGCGTGTCTTAAAAAGCGCAAGCTCTATTTCTTCATATACGGGATTCGGCTTCAGGTCAAGACGCGGTGAATCAATGTGCGCCGCCGCGATGTGAACGCCTGCCGATGCATCCTGCTTGCCGATAACGACGAACGCCGCCGCCTTGTCGTGATTGTTGACATAATATTTATCGCCGGCAACATATTTTTTGCCCTTTTCGTATTCTCTGAATCCGTTTTTCTCAGCAATGGCGATCGAAGCGGTCACTGCTTCACGTTCGGTCTTTGCGTCGTCAAGAAATTTTTTGTACGGCTCACAGAAATCATACGCCGCTTTGATTTCATCATCGCTCATGCGCTTGAACCCGTTTTCGGGCGCATAGCAAAGCTTCTTTTTCAAATCCTTTATTTCGTCACTCATGATTTTTCACTCTCCGTTATTTATTATTCTGCAATTTGAAAATTTCATCCGCAACAAGTGCAAGTTCTTTTAAGCCGAGTGCTTCGCCACGAACGGTCTTTTCAAGTCCGCATGCATTTATTATACCCTCGGCAGATGCTCTGTCAAGAGAAAATGATGCCATTATGTTATTGGCAAGCGTTTTGCGTCGCATGGCAAAAGCCGAGTGTACGGTGTCGAAAAATGTCTTTTCGCTTAAAACGTCAACTGCGGGTGTTGCTCTTTTTTCAAGCCTGATGACTTGTGATGCTACCTTCGGAGCGGGATAGAAGCACGATGCCGGTATCTTTGAGCAGAGCTTTGCTGTAGTATAGAACTGCACCGCACATGTGAGCGCACCATATTCCGGCGTGTTTTCGCGCGCCGCCATGCGTGCGGCGACCTCCTTTTGAACAAGTACGGTTATCGTTTTGAATTTTACTCCGCTTTCAAGCAAACGCATTATTATCGGAGTTGTAATGTAATAGGGCAGATTTGCCGCTACAGCGAAGTTTTCGTCAAGCTCATCCTCGTAAAGTCTGTTTATGTCCAATTCAAGGAAATCTGCATTTATCACCTTGACATTATCAAAGCCGTCAAGCGTTTTTTTGTGAACGGGCAAAAGCGATTTATCCACTTCGACACTGACTACTTTTTTTGCACGCCGTGAAAGCACCCTTGTGAGCGTGCCTGCACCCGTACCTATTTCAAGCACCGTTTGATCCATTGAGATACACGCATCGTCGGCGATAATGTTGAGAATGCGTTCGGCGCACAGGAAATTCTGCCCGAGTGACTTCGAAAAACCGAAACCGCATTCGTCAAGTATTTTTTTAAGCTCTTGCCCCGTAAGCTTTTCCGTCATACGGATAATTCCATCCATTCTTCCATATATTCATCCGCTTTTGCGCACAGCGCGTTGTATTCATCCTGCATGCGTCTCATTTTTTCGGGATCGGAATACAGCTTCGCGGACGCAAAAAGCTTTTCGTATTCTTCTTTTTTTGTATCCGCGTCGCTTATCAGCTTTTCAAGCTCTTTTATCCGCGCACGCTTTCTTTTGTCATCTTCACGCGCGGCACGCTCCTGCGCCCGTTGCTTTGCCGCTTGGGTCTTGTTTATCTGTATGGGTTTTTCTTCGGTAAAATCATTTTTTTGCGTAAGAAGATAATCGTCGTAATTGCCCTTGAAAACCGTAACACATCCGTTTTCGACTATCCACAAGGTATCAAACAGACGGTTGATGAAATAGCGGTCATGTGAGACTGCGATCACAGTGCCTTCGAAGCGTTCGAGCGCATCCTCAAGCACCTCACGCGAATCCATGTCAAGATGGTTCGTAGGCTCATCGAGAATGATCGTGTTACTGCCGGAGACCGAAAGCTGGCAAAGTGCGCATCTTGCGCGTTCGCCGCCGGAAAGTATTTTGCCTTCCTTGAAAACGTCTTCACCGAAAAAAAGCATCGCGGCACAGCGCGAGCGCACCTGCGTCTGCGTCAGATCGCGGTTGCCTGCCCATACCATATCCATGACGGTCTCATTACCGCCGAACGATACCTGTCCCTGCTCGTAATAGCCGATATCGACATTCACACCGCGGACGATATCTCCGCTGTCGGGGAAGCTCTTACGCAGAAGCATTTCAACAAGCGTTGTTTTGCCCGCACCGTTGGGACCTATTATCGCTATGCGCTGTCCCTGCCTTATCTCTGCCGAAAAATCACTGAACAGTGTTTTGCCGTCAAAGCCCTTTGAAAGCGAGTGTATCTTCATCACATCGCCGCCGGAAATGCGGTTCATATCAAAGCGCAAACGCATATCGGCATGTTGTTCCGGCTCGTCGATAAGCTCCATCCTTGCAAGTGCCTTTTCGCGGCTCTCGGCGGCACGGATCGATTTTTCGCGGTTGAAACGGCGGTATCGCGCTATTATCGCACGCTGACGCTTTATTTCGTCCTGCTGTTTATCGTAAAGCCGTTGATTGGCTTTCAATTCCTCTTCCCATTTTATGCAGTATTCGGTATAATTGCCGTTGTAATAGCGAAGCTTTCCGTTATCTATCATTGCAACGCCGTCACAGAGCTTGTCCATCATATAGCGGTCATGCGAGATCAAAATAACAGTGCCGGTATAGCGCTTCAGGTAATCGGTAAGCCACTGCGCCGCCTGAAGATCAAGGTGGTTGGTAGGCTCGTCAAGCATTAGCACGTCATTGTTTTCAAGCAGCATTTTCGCAAGCGCAAGCCGTGTTTTTTCGCCGCCGGAAAGCTCATATGCGCTTTTATCCCAAAAACTCTCGTTCAGTCCGAGCCCCTTGAGCGTTCCTTGCAGGCGACTGCTCCAGCCGTAGCCGCCGAGATGCTCAAACTCGTTCTGAGCATTCTGATATTTTTCACCTAATGTGACGATATCCGCATCGGGCTGTGCCATAAGCTGTTCAAGCTCGTGCATGCGTGCTTCGGCGGCAAACAGAGGAGCAAAGCTTTTTTTTGCTTCCTCATAAACAGTGCTGTCACCGGCAACTGTGTGATGCTGTTCAAGATAGCCGACCGAAACACCCTTTGCGACGGAAATACTGCCGGAAGTATATTCTGTTTTGCCTGCAATGGCCTTCATGAGCGTTGTCTTGCCGGCACCGTTTAAGCCGGTAAGACCGATGCACTGTCCTTTTTGTACCGACAGCGTTACGCCGGAGAAAATTTCTTTTTCGCCGAACGCTACCGTAAGACCGTTTATGTCGATGACCGTCATTTATGTTACCTTTCGTGTGCTTTGAAAATATAGCTGTGACGTATGCGCTCAAGGCTTGCTATTTGCGGCTTGCAATAAAACGCGGATCACAATAAAATCAGGTGTTGACTTACGCCAACACCTGAAGAATTTATTTTGCGTATTCGATCTTGCGTGTTTCGCGAACGACGTTGACCTTAATTTGTCCCGGATAAACCATATCGGTTTCGATGCGTTTGGCGATATCTTTTGCCATAAGCACCGTAGCTTCCTCGGAAACCACTTCGGGCTTAACGATTATACGTACCTCGCGTCCCGCCTGAACGGCAAACGACTTTTCGACACCCTCAAACGAATTGGCGATTTCTTCAAGCTGTTCAAGACGCTTGATGTAAGCCTCGAGCGTTTCACGTCTTGCGCCGGGTCTCGCACCCGATATTGCGTCAGCCGCTTGAATAAGGACAGCTTCTATCGTTTGCGGCTCAACATCGTTGTGGTGCGCCGCTATGCAGTGGATGACCTCGTTGCTCTCACGGTACTTTTTGGCTATATCCACACCGATCTGAATATGTGTACCCTCGATTTCGTGATCGACTGCTTTACCGATATCATGAAGCAAACCTGCACGCTTAGCTATCGTGATGTCTGCTCCGACCTCGCCTGCAAGCAGACCTGCGATATACGAAACCTCAAGCGAATGCTTAAGTACATTCTGACCGTAGCTCGTCCGGTATTTCAACCTACCGAGTATCTTTACGAGCTCGGGATGGATATTGTGTATGCCGGAATCAAACACGGCGCCTTCGCCGGCTTCTTTTATTTGCTGTTCAACCTCTTTGCGTGCCTTTTCGACCATGTCCTCGATGCGCGTGGGATGGATACGTCCGTCAACTATAAGCTTTTCAAGAGCGATGCGAGCGATATCACGTCTTATCGGGTCGAACGACGAAAGGATGACTGCTTCGGGTGTATCGTCGATAATAAGCTCGACACCCGTTGCCGTCTCAATAGCCTTGATGTTTCTTCCCTCACGTCCGATTATTCTGCCTTTCATTTCGTCGTTCGGCAGAGATACGACCGATACTGTCGTTTCGGCAACGTGATCGGCGGCACAGCGCTGAATTGCCATCGTGATGATGTTACGTGCTATCTTTTCGCCCTCATTCTTCGCCTGCGCTTCAATGTCTTTAACGATAAGTGCGGCGTCATGACGTGCCTCGTGTTCAACTGTTTCGATAAGCGCCTGCTTTGCTTCGTCCTGATTCATTCCGGCAACTTTTTCAAGCTCAGCCGTTCTTCTTTTTACAAGCTCCTCGGCAGCGGCAAGCTCATCGTCGAGTTGCTTTTCTTTTTTGTTGAACTTTTCCTCCTTCGCTTCAAGCGATGCGACTTTTTTGTCTATCTGTTCTTCTCTCTGAAGCACCCGCTTTTCAAGCTTGGTGACCTCACTACGACGTTCCTTGCAATCGGCATCGCACTCACTGCGAAGCTTATGCACTTCATCTTTTGCCTCTGCGATACGCTCTTTTGAAAGCACCTCGGCTCTGTTCTTGGCATCCTCAAGTATACGGGTTGCGGCTTCCTCGGCTCTGCCGAGCTTAACCTGCGTTGTTCGTTTCTGAATCAAACTGCCTATCAGCGCTCCGAGTAAAAGAGCCGCCACGGCAATGATTATCCACATCCATGGTTCCATCGTATAACACCTCCTAAAGTATAAATTTTTCAGCATCGGAAATTTCAAGATATGTAAACAAACAAAAACTAAAATACCATACCGAAGTGTATTATACACTATGTTTTATTAAATGTCAAATATATATCTGCACAATCGTGCATAAAAGTTGTATAGATAAAATCAATATTGACTTTATTTTCTGTGGGGATTATAATAGCCTTAACTATTATGACAGGAAGTATTTATATGCTTTGGAACACATTTGAAGATGACAAGGCAACGCTTTGTTCGCAGTATATGTCCGTTGAAAATGAAGCGGAAACAGATAAAACACTGTATGACGGCATAGAACGCCTTGAAAGTGACGGCGCGCTTAGTCTGATGCGCAAAAATGCAGAGATAATAAAATTCATTCTTGCAAAGGCGCCATTAAAAGTAACGTCGTGCGACTTTTTTCCCGACAGTCTCATTCAGCCGCAGCTTTACATCGGCAATGTATTGCGTCCGCACAGGCAAGCGGCATATTTTGAAAGCATCTCAGATATTTTGAACAAAAACGCCGATGCGGTTGATGCACTTTGCTATACGGGCGACAACGATTTCAGTCATACATCTCCGGATTGGGAAAATATACTTGCACTCGGTCTGCAGGGACTTAAAAAACGTGCCGCCGATGCACTTGAGCGCAAAGATCTTACTGATACACAAAAAGATTTTTATACATCAGTACTTACGGTGTATGAAGGTGCGGAAGCGTATTTTAAGCGTTTTGCACAGGCAGAACGTGAGCTTCACACTCAGCGCAGTGATTTTGTCGCAGATGCGCTCGAAGCACTTTGTGTGCGCGTTCCCGAAAGCTTTTACGAAGCGCTTCAGCTTATATATCAGTTCTACAATATGCAAAGCAATGTCGAAAACTCATTTGTGCGCACATTCGGTTGCCTTGACAGCCTGCTGATAAAGTATTACGACCATGATATTGAAACCGGAAGCTTTTCGGAAGCACAGATAAGAAAGCTTATACGGTATTTTATCGTTAAGCTCGAAAACGCCAAGGTATGGGCAAATCAGCCGTTCGCGCTCGGTTGCATAAACAAAAACGGACGTGGAAGCGTCAATGCGCTTTCATATATTTTTCTTGAGGAGTTCATTGCGCTCAAGCCTGTTTACACAAAAATACACATCCGTTGGACAAAAGAGCTTCCTGATGATTTCACTATTCAGGTGCTCAAAAGCATCCGCGCGGGTGAAAACAGCTTTGTTTTTATCAACAGTTCCGTTGCGTCGAAGGCGCTTGCACTTAACGGGGAGAACGAAGCTGACACTGTGGATTACGGTATAGTCGGCTGTTATGAGATATATTCGCAGGGCAAGGAGCTTCCATGCTCGTGCAACGGCAGGATAAACATATTGAAAGCTATAGAGACAGCGCTGTGGGGCGGATGCGATCAAATGCACGGCAACCGTCTTGTGCCGTCCACGGGCGACAGTTACGTTGCATTCGATGAGCTGATGACTTCGGTCAAAAAGCAGTTAAGGTATTATATCGACAGTACGCTTGAGCTTATCAACGTAAAGGAACAGGGATATCCGGCGTACCACACATCTCCGCTGTTTTCGTCTACTTATGACAGCTGCATGGAGTGCGGCACTGACATTTATCATGGCGGAGCAAGGTACAATTCTTCATCGGTCAACGCGTTCGGGCTTGCAAATGCCGCCGATTCGCTTGTGGCGATAAAAAAGCTCGTTTATGACGAAAAGTCGCTTACGCTCAGCGAGTTTAAGCAAATTCTCAAAAATAATTGGAGCGGATACGAACTGCTGAGACAACGGATAATCAAAAAGCTCCCCAAATACGGCAACAATAATGACGAAGTCGACATGATCGCGTGCGAGCTGATGAAATTTTGCTCAGACAATATCAACGGACGTGAAAACGGGCACGGCGGAATATACCGCATGGGCTCATTTTCGATAGATTGGAGAATGGAGTTCGGTTTAAAGACGGGGGCGTCGGCGGACGGCAGAAAGGATGGCGAACCGCTTTCGAAAAATGTATGCGCGTACACGGCACGCGATGTGCGCGGAGTGACCGCACATATTTTCTCCGCAACCAAGCTCGATTATCTTAAGATGCCGAACGGCACCGTACTTGATATTCCGCTTCATTCATCTGCTGTTGCCGGTGATGACGGTCTTGCGGCAATGAAGGCAACACTCGATATGTTCATGGAGCGCGGCGGCTTTGCGATACAGTATAATGTGCTCGACCCGTCGGTGCTTCGTGCGGCACAAAAAGAGCCGGAAAAATACTCGACACTTCAGGTACGTCTCTGCGGCTGGAATGTGCTGTTCAACGACCTGACCAAAACCGAGCAGGATGAGTTTATCGCTCAGGCTGAGATGGAATAGATTTTGTGATTTACTTGGGGGCGTCGCTCTCACGCCTTCCGCAAGATATCGCCATCGCTTAAAGCGAACGGACAATCTATTACTATCGTTTCCTGCGGATGCGGTGCGACGCTCACCTTTTCGCCGTCACCGTTGTACATGTTTTCGACTTTGAACGAAAGTCCTATCGAATCCGGTGAAATTACCTCAAATGTATCGCCCTCGCAAAAATGATTGCGCTGTTCAAGTGTGAGCCTGCCGTTTTCATACGATTTCACCACTCCTGCGAACACTTTGTCCTGCTTGTATGCCATATCGTCATCGGGAGTATATCTGTTCAACTCACCGAAGTAGAAGCCCGACGAGTACGGTCTGTGGCTGACACAATCAAGTTCGCGTGAAAGCAGGTCGAGCGGAGCCGTCTTGTCGATGGCGTGGCGGTAAGCGTTCACCACTGTCGCAACATAATACGGCGATTTCATTCTGCCCTCTATTTTGAACGAGGTGACGCCGCATTCGATGAGCTTATCAAGAAAATCAATACATTTCATGTCGCGAGACGATAAAAGTGTGGTGCCGTTTTCACTCTCCTCGATCGGGAAAAACTCGTTTGGGCGTGTCTGCTCTACAAGGTGATAACGCCAACGACACGGTTGTGTACATTCGCCGCGGTTGCCGCTCCTGCCCGTTAAGTACGAGCTGATAAAGCATCTGCCCGAATACGCCATGCACATCGCACCGTGTACGAATGCTTCGATTTCAAGATCATGAGGGATTTTTAACGAAAATTCCGCGATATTATCAAGCGTCATTTCACGTGCAAGCACTATTCGTTTGACGCCCATGGTGTAGTATACATTCGCCGCGTGCGCGTTCTGACAGTTCGCCTGCGTGGAAACATGGATATCAAGCTCCGGCACCGCGTCACGTATCGCCGCGATAACACCGAGGTCGGAGACTATCACCGCGTCAACACCGATGCTTTTGAGTTGCTTTGCGTAAATTCCGATGCGTTCAAATTCGTCATCCTTTGCGAACGAATTGACTGTTACATATATTTTTTTGTTTTGTTTATGCGCATAGCGGACTGCCTCGGCAATATTTTCAAGGTCAAAGCCGGTCGTTTTACTTCTCAGCTGCATGAACGGACCTCCGAGATAGACCGCGTCCGCACCGAATTTTATTGCTGTTTTTAGACATTCCATATCCCCTGCGGGGGCAAGTAATTCAAGCTGTTTCATATCGTTACCTCAGTGATTTGAAATAAAGTCCGTTGGTGCGCGCGAACGACGGAGCGTTGCCACACTCAAACATTTTTACCGTTTCAAGTACCTCGCGCGGAGTTTCAAGATTGAAATAAAGCATAAAGAAGTCCGCGTTCACTTCCTTATCGCCGATATACAGCGGCACTGAGTTGAGCAGTGTAGAAAATTTTTTGCCGTTGCACATAAGCGTGAAATCCGTATTCATCCTGTCGCGCATTTTAGTTACACCACTGCATCCGGCGCATCCGTTTTTGCTCTGAGCGGGACACGCTCTCATGCGCATGAGCGGCAGATAACCGTAGCCGATAAGTCCGCACGGAACGCATTTTTGTATTTCGGAGTAGTTTTTGATATTGCTTTCAAATGATATCACCGCCTGATGCACTCCGAGATGCTTTACGGTATCAAGTGCTTCGGAATTAAGTATATTAAGCCCATATCCCGAAATTGGGTTAAGTCCCGTATCGAGTGCAACCCCTATAGCCCCGATGTTTTCACACAGCGCGTATTTCAGGTCAAATTTCTCCTTTACCTCAGTCAGCTTTTTGGTAAAAGCTTTTTCATCCGATGGGAAAAGAAGTGACGGTATCTCAACTGCGACGAGCTTGAATTTCCGTATTATTCCCTCGGTTATTTCCTCCTGCGGAAGAATGATGCAGTATTTTTCGTCAAGCTCGGATGCTTGCACATGTTTGGTCAGCCTTACCCAATTATTCTCAGTATTATGCATATTTGCGCATTTATTAAAATAATACGGTTTTGTCTCGTATTCGCGCTTTTGTGCGCGTTTTTCGGTCAGTTTTTCCACTGCGTCGCGCCGAAGTGCATTAAGTGCCGAAGCGGGGACGTTAAGTCCGATTTCGGTATCGAGTGCAAGCTGTTCAATGAAATACGGTGTGCCTCCCGTTTTCGTGAGCTGTTTGAGTAGCTCTTCCTTTTCAAGCGGATGACTTATCGCTTTTTGTGCATCGGCTCCACAGACTGTGACACTGTTTGCCCCGTCGGATAAAAAAAGCTCACACGGCTTATTCTCATGCATAGTGAATTTTCCGTTCAGCGGGACACTTTGAAGTTCATTTCTGTACGATGTTTCAATGCTTTTTAACACCGACGAGGATGCTTCGACATCATCCTTGCCGCGATGCCCAAACATATCGAGCGTGCGTTTTCCCGTAATATAACCGTCGGTAAAGCCCGAACGGGAGAACACTGAACGCAGGGTATCCTTATCGTAGCTTTCGCCTTTTAGCGCGCATCGGCATGCGCTGACTGCACAGGCAACATATTCGGGACGCTTCATCCTGCCCTCTATTTTGAACGACTTTACGCCGGCTTCCTTAAGCCTTTGCATATAGTCGATATGTGACATATCCTTGAGTGAAAGCGCATAATCACGGTCACGCACGCGAAAATCAAGTCTGCACGGTTGAGCGCACAGACCGCGGTTGCCGCTGCGCTGACCGAGCACCGATGAAAGATAACACGCACCGGACATACACATGCACAGCGCACCGTGAATGAAAACTTCGACATCAAGTGATGTCGATGCACATATTTCTTTTATTTCGTCAAACGACAGTTCGCGTGAAAGCACTACACGCGAAAAGCCAAGCTTTTCAAGCATTTTTGCGCCGTGAACATTGTGTACCGTCATTTGTGTTGAAGCATGCATTTCCAAGTTCGGAATGCATCGGTGAATGATCCTTGCAAGCCCGAGATCCTGAACAATAACCGCATCCGCGTCTGCACGGGCAACGCTCACAGCGTCCTCATACGCGCTTTGAAGCTCGTTTTCGCACAGGAGCGTATTCAGCGTTACGTGCACCTTGACACCGCGCACATGACAGTATTTTATCGCATCGCACAGTTCGTCGAATGTGAAATTTTTCGCTTTTCTCCGCGCGTTGAAGCTCCCGTAGCCGAGGTAAACGGCATCTGCACCGGACCGCACTGCGGCTTCAAGCTGTTCGCGTGCTCCCGCAGGAGCAAGTATTTCAACAGAATTTATCATAAAATATCCCATTTTTATTATTTTTTATTATTGTATCACACCGCGACGGTTTTGAAAATAGAAATATTCGTTTTTACATGAGATTTCGCTTCGTGCAGAGTAAAAATAATACAGTGCCTAATGCAAAATATAGCATAGGCACTGTGTTATTTTGTTGGTTACTTTTTTGGTAAAGCGGCGCGAAGCGCAATAAGAGTTTTATCCCACTTTTACAAAAGCGGGCAGGTGTCACGGGGACAGCGTCCATGGCTGAGTCAAGTGGGGAGGAGCCCCGCGAAAAACATCCTACAGCGTTTTCTTGAGTATCTCAGCGCTTTCGGTGATAAATGAGTTGATGTCCTCGGGCTTGAGTGAACCGTGCGCAAGGCGGGCGAGGTTATATACATATTGGATCGCCTTATCCTTGTTCTCGCCGTCGTCCATAGTGTTTATTGATTGCATAAGCCCACTTGACGTATTCAGCACAAGCGTGTATTTGAGCATTCCGCCGAGTCCGCTCATGCCGTAGTACTTTTGAGCTTCTTCCATTCTTCTGCCGAATTCGTCAACAAGCAGTACGGCAGGAATGTTTCCGGACAGCGGTTGCGCCTTTATCTCGGTATTATCGTCGTTCACGAGCTTTTTTACCTTTTTGCAAAGCTTGTCGAAAAGATGGTTTTCGGTTTCGTCCTTATTTGCAAGCTCAGCGTCCACGCGCGCGAAATGCACCTCGGGACTCTGCATTTCGATATGCTGCATAAACGGTATATCGAGCATACCGTCAAGGATGATGACCTGCTTTCCTGCTTCCTTGAGCATTGAAATATACGAATACTGCTGATCCTTGTTATTTGAATAATATACTTTCTTATCCTCGCTCGTTTCAAGGTATTTTTCAAGCGTGATATATGAATCCTCAGTCGTCTTGTAGATGATAAATTCTTTCATGCGGTCATTGAATTTATTGTCCCGCATGCAACCGTATTTGATGAATACATTGATATCGTCCCAATACTTTTCATACTGCTCTTTTTCGTTTTTCGCCATGCCTGTGAGTCGATCTGCGATCTTTTTCGTTATGTGATTGCTTATTTGCGAAACCGTACGGTCATTCTGCAAAAAGCTTCTCGAAACGTTAAGCGGCATGTCGGGGCAATCTATCACACCCTTGAGCAGCATCAAAAATTCGGGTATGACTTCCTTTATATTATCGGCAACGAACACCTGATTGTTGAAAAGCTTTATCTGTCCCTGAATGCTTTCGGGGTTCTCGGTCAGCTTGGGGAAATACACTATTCCCTTGAGGTTGAACGGATAATCAACATTCAGATGTATCCAGAAGAGCGGCTCATTGAAATCGGTGAACACCTTATGATAGAATGTTTTATATTCCTCCTCTGTGCAATCCGAGGGATTCTTGAGCCATAGCGGCTGAGTATCGTTTAGCGGTTTGTTGTCGTTATTGCCGTCAAGATATATTTCGACAGGCATGAACGAGCAGTATTTATCCAAAACACCGCGCACGGTAAAAGCTTCGGCGAAATCCTTGCTTTCTTCGTTAAGATAAAGCGTTATTTCTGTTCCGACTTCGGATTTTTCGGCGTCCGAAATCGTGTATTCGTCACTGCCGTCGCTCTCCCACATTACAGGTGAAGCATTTTCGGCATACGAAAGCGTCCTTATCGTGACCTTATCGGCTACCATGAACGCCGAATAGAAGCCCAAGCCGAAATGTCCTATTATAGCACTGCTTCCGCTGTTCTCATATTTTTCCAAGAAGTCAGCCGCACCCGAAAACGCTACCTGATTGATGTATTTTTCAACTTCTTCTTTTGTCATACCGATGCCGTTATCGGTGAATGTGAGCGTGGAAGCATCCTTGTCAGCCTTGAGCGTTACCTTGTACGCTTCCTGCTCCGGCGCTTCACCCATTGAAACAAGCTTTTTATACTTGTTGATGGCGTCAACGCCGTTCGATACAAGCTCACGGATAAAAATATCCCTGTCGCTGTACAGCCATTTTTTGATTATCGGCATCAAATTGTCCGAATTTACTGAAATTTTACCTTTTTCGGTCATTTCTTTGCACCTTCCTTATTCATATTATATAAAATACGCAAGCCTTCCAGAGTAAGCTTTGAATCAACAACGTCAATAGCTTCGGTGTGTACCGCGATGGTCTTCGCAAGTCCGCCCGTAGCAATGACATGTGCGTTTTCAAAGCCCGTCTCCTTCTTCATGCGCGATATTATATACTCTATCTGTCCTATATACCCGTATAAAAGTCCCGCCTGCATACACGCGATGGTGTTTTTACCGATAATACTTTCGGGAAGCTCAAGCGCTACTGACGGAAGCTTTGCCGCACGATTCGACAGCGCGTCACTTGAAACGCGGACGCCCGTATTGATGGTGCATCCGAAATATTCGCCTTTTTCGCTGATGACGCTCGTTGTTGTGGCTGTACCGAAGTCGATAGTTATACACGGCCCTCCGTAACGCTTGAATGCCGAAACCGCGTCGCAGATGATGTCGCCGCCGAGCTCTCGCGGATTGTCGATTTTAATGTTCAATCCCGTTTTTATACCCGCGCCTACTACTATTGGCTTTTTACCGATATAATCGCGAAGCATATGCTCTATGGTAAAATTGATGCCCGGTACGACCGACGACATTATAACTCCGTCTATTTTTTCCGCATCTATTTTTCCCGATGCAAGCATTGCGGTCACCGAAACACCGTATTCGTCGCTCGTTTTACGCAGATCGGTAGCCAAACGCCACGAATACGCAAGCCTGTCGTCGTCAAACACGCCGAGCTTTATATTGGTATTTCCGATATCGAGTACAAGTATCATAATCTTCTCCCCTTATTTGCTCGCGGTAATACCGCAACGAGCACCTTGCTGACTGCTGTGCCTATCACCGCACACACGGGAATTTCCACAAGCGGATTCAGCCATACGATAAACGCTACTATCTGCCAAAGCGACATTTGCGAAAAATCAGCAAAGCCGTCAAGGTTTTCCTTAAAGAAAAACAGTGTAAGCGTTCCCGTAAACAGCAATGTGTTAAGCACTCCTGCCGCTCCTGTCGCAATAATTATTGATACAAGCTTCTTTTTGTCTTTCTTTGAAATCAATTTATATATCAGCGCGGTCAGATACCCTGTCAGTGCGCGCGTAATGACCGTTGTGACGAACATTGCAAATGGCTTCATTGAAAACAGAAGTGTCCCGAATGCTTCAAGTCCGAAACACTGCATAAAGCTTGTCAGACCGAATACAGTGCCGAGCGCAAGACCGTACCATTCGCCGAGCAGTATCGCCCCTATCGCAACAGGGATCGTCAGAAACGTTATACTGAACGGTCCTATCCGGAGATATCCGAGCGGCGTGAACGCCAATACCACGATGAGTGCCACCAGCGCGGCGGCAATGACAAGCTTACGTGTTTTATTCATTTTTTCTCTCCATTCCGGCTCTTTGTAAAGATGCCCGATGAAATTTTAATATATATTTTTTTACAATGCCCTCCGCTGTGCGGTAGAGCTTGTTGACTGAATTTATCCGTTCTGCTTTTTTCGTAACAGCCTTTTTACAAGCATTATGATAAGCATTACGAATGTGACCCCGAGCAGAGCGCCGAGGGAATCTATGCACATGTCCCTTAGCTCACAGCTTCTGCCGGGTATGAACATTTGGTGTAGCTCGTCGCTTATTGCGTATAACACACAGCACGCAAAAGCGAAAAGCGGCTTTTTCAGCTCCAATACAAAAAACGACAAATACATAAACGTACCGAGCAAGGCATATATCGAAAAGTGTGCAAGCTTTCTTACAACAGATTGGATGCCTTTTATGATTTGGGTTTTCTTTTCCGGCGGAAGTCCGCCAAACGCGTGGAAGACAGACAGCACTCTTTCGGTAAAGCTTTCACTTGTTTTCTGTGAATTGTCGGCAGTTTCCGCGGAAAACGAAAATATAGCTATCATGATCGCCACCGTTACAGAACATGAGACTGTTCTCAGAAAAATCCTACATACCTTTTTTTTATTCAAAATAAAACATCACCATTTTCAGATATTTTCAAGGTCGGTGTTGCCGTTATAGGTAGGCACTATTTTGCTTATCAGCAAACGGGCGTTCGACGGCTCTTCACTGAGTATGCGTTTAAGCTCCTTAAGCTGTTCGAAAAATTTGTCTTCATCCATTTCTATCGGCTTACCTATATGGATGAGCTTGTTTTCGGTTTCCTGCAAGCCCTCCTCCTCCATGAGCATTTCCTCATAGAGCTTTTCTCCTGGTCGAAGCCCAGTAAACTTGATGTCGATATCCTTGTACGGTATATAGCCTGAAAGCCTTATGATATTTTCCGCCAAGTCAAGTATCTTGACGGGCTTGCCCATATCAAGCACGAAGATTTCACCGCCGTGAGCGTATGCGCCCGCTTGGATGACAAGTGCCACCGCTTCGGGGATAGTCATAAAATATCTTATGATATCCGGGTGCGTTACAAGCACGGGACCGCCGGCAGCTATCTGCTTTTTGAACAGTGGGATAACGCTTCCGTTACTGCCCAGAACATTTCCGAAGCGTACTGCGACGAACTCGGTTTTCGAAATTTTATCAAGACTTTGCACTATCATTTCGCAGATGCGCTTTGTGGCTCCCATTACATTGGTGGGATTGACCGCCTTATCCGTCGAAATAAGCACGAATTTTTTAACTCCGTATTTATCCGCGAGCTTTGCAGTCTTGTATGTGCCGAAAACATTGTTCTTTATCGCTTCGTTTGGGCTCTCCTCCATTAAGGGAACATGCTTGTGCGCCGCGGCATGGTAGACTATCTGCGGATGATACGTCGCAAATATTTTTTCCATGCGCTTTTCGTCGCGCACCGATGCGATAAGCACCTTCAAGTCAAGCATTGGGTATTTTGTTATAAGCTCCTGCTGTATGTCATATGCGTTGTTCTCGTATATATCGACGATAATCAGACGGTGCGGCGCGTGCGCGGCTATCTGACGACACAGCTCACTGCCTATCGAGCCTCCGCCGCCCGTGACCATTATGACCTTGCCGCTTACATATGCCATTATTTTATCAAGGTCTACCTTGACGGTTTTGCGGGCAAGCAAATCCTCAATGCTTATTTCCTTATAGGAATGAAATGAGGTCTCGCCGTTTACAAATTGATATATTCCCGGCAGGCTTTTTACTCTGCAGCCCGTTTGCTTGCATATCGCGGTTATTTCATTGACAACCGCTTCGGGACATGACGGCATGGCTATATATATTTCTTTTATCCCGTGCTTCTTTACAAGCTCGGGGATCTTGTCTCTGTTTCCCGCAACTCTTATGCCGTAAACGTAAGTGCCTATTTTGGATATGTTGTCATCCACAAAGCATTTTACCGAAAATGTCAGCTTGTCCGAGTTTTCCATTTCTCTCAAAAGCGTTATTCCGGCATCGCCCGCGCCGACTATCATCGTCGGTATACCGTTGGTGCCGCGTGCATTTGAAATGTATGCCGTTAAGGCATTCCGCACCCTGCGTGCAAAACGCAGAACAAATACAAATATGCTCATAAGGAGCATGAATATCAGAATATATCCCGGCATCCATGTGTGGTTTCTTATCAGCAACAGCAATTCAACATAATGTGCAAGCGTCACCGCTACACATCCGAACATTATTTTTATGGCATCGAACACACTCATGTATTCCGGCAGTGTACGGTATGCACGTATGGCAAAAAACACCGCCAATATCGTTGCCGAATTTATTACGACCACCGATAGATACATTTTATCGCATATGATATCGGCAATATTTCCGCCCATTATGATCACACTTAATATCGATGATGCGTTGACAACTATCAAGTCATAAATAATAAGCAAAAGTGTTTTCAGAAGTTTTGTGCTTTTTCTCATATGTGACCCCCCCCGAAAAATTTTGAGCGTTTGGATGATTTTAATTTATTTTTCATATGCGATCTCCTGTATTATTTTCTTCCCGTTGAGCCGAAACCGCCCGAACCGCGCCCTGTACCGGAAAGCTCGTCCGTTTCGGAAAATTCGACGGTAAGATACGGTGTGATAACTATTTGCGCTATGCGTTCACCGTTTTCAATCGTCTGCGCATTTTTGGAGTGATTATGAAGTGCAACGATTATTTCACCTCTGTAATCGCTGTCGATGACACCGACCTTATTCGCGGGAGCAAGTCCTCTTTTGCACGCAAGCCCGCTCCGCGCGTAAATAAGTCCGACATAGCCGTCGGGTATTTCAAACGCGAGCCCCGTATGCACGAAAACGGTTTCATTCGGATTGACGGTCATTGTGCCGTCGGTGAGCGCGTAGAGATCCGCGCCCGCCGCGCATTCAGAGCCGTAAGACGGCATTATGGCGTCAGGGTTTAATTTTTTTACGTTCAGCTTCATTTTTCAAGCCCTCCCACAGTATCATCCGATTTTGTTCAAGCGTTCTTTTTACGTCTATTATCCTTTGGTTTGCGCTTCCACGGAACATCAGTGAGATGTTCTTTTCGGCCTCGACAAATTCACCGTCAACGAGAATATCTATCAGTGACAGCATTTCGTCTGTAACCTCACACCTTGCGCGGCTCTCCTTCAAAAGCTCGTCATCAAGCCGATAGCCCGTAAAGCACCATATATCTTTTTGCGGATATGTCTCTTTGACCCTGTGTAAAAACGGCAACAGCGCGCGCTGGTTTACTTTTTCGAACGGTTCTCCTCCGAGCAGTGTAAGTCCTCTGACAAAGGACGGCTTGAGCGCGTCAATAATGATTTGCTCCGCCACCGCGTCAAACGGCTTGCCGAACGCAAAATCCCATGTTTGCTCGTTGAAGCACCCCTTGCAATGATGCGTACAGCCGCTTACGAACAAGCTCACTCTTACGCCTTCACCGTTTGCGATATCATTTTTCTTGATTTCGGCATAATTCATAATATTCACCTCAGAAAAACTGTGATATCACCGCAGAATATATGTTGAAATATAGCGTCGCCGACGAAATGGCAAGCACGGTGTAATTGTATGCCGTTCTGTGCTTGGGTCTGATTATTCCGGGATTGCCGACAAGCACAAGTGTCGGGAACAGGAGCGGTATGATATAGCGCGGTGAGCATCCGTTGACAGTATCAAATCCGACCGGGGTGAACGCGACATAAAGTGCGGTTGCTACAAGTGCCGCTGTGCCGATAAGATATACAAGCGATGCACCGTTTAATACCCAATGTCCCTTAAAGGAATCACATTCAGCTTTATCCGTGAACGCGGTGAACACGATAAGTGCAAGGAATATCACAGCAAATTTTCCGTATCCGAGATACGCAAAATAATTCATGTATTTGTAGCTTTCAAACGGTGAAAGATACGTTTTGAGGAAGTTGAACAGTATTCCGATATATTTAAGCGGGTCGGAAAGAATGAATTCCATTTGCCCGACAACGCTGACATCGTTTCCGCCGCGCATATCTCCGCCTGCCGCCGCTTCGTTGCCGGAACGCTTTAACAAACTCAATCCCACAAGCACTAGCGCCCATACGCACACTGCATAATACTTTATATAATCCTTTTTCGTAAAGCTCTTTTTGCGAAGGAAGAATGTAAATACAAGTATTGTCAGATACACCTGCTTCGGCAGGCTTCCGAGCACCATAGCACCGCACATGATTACGGTATCAACAAGTGAAAACGGCTCATCCTGTCCTTGAAGCATCGAAACGAAGTACGCCATTCCGAGGAATATAAAGCCCGTTACCCAATAATCGTAAGTAATGTTCGATGCAACATATATTGCTGTCGGAAGCGTTACGATGACGGAAGCGATAAGCTTACCGCTTTTCAGCTTGCGTATGCCAAAATAACACAGCAGTGTGTACAACAGGAGGTTTGCGGCACATGCGGCGATCACCTGCGCATAAAGGCTTCCGCCGAACATTCGCGTAAGCGCCATTGCCACGCCCATATGGATGTACGGAAGCTTTATCTCAGCCTTGTCCGAAAGGAAAAATCGCGTATATCCCTCGTTCGCACGTTCGATATTTGCGTAATTGACGTCACGATCGAAGCTCTCCTCGGTAAAAAACCAGCCGTCAACACATTCACCTTCGGAAAAAAAGTACGTCTTATAATACGAATTTTCCACCGCAAGCTTGAAATGAGTGTCGAGATCCCATGCAATATGTCCGAACGGCTGTGAGATTATCAGCATCAGACCTGCCGAAAGCAGTATCGACGCAGTAAGCTTTTCGGGCTTTTTAACGATGTCGCGGCGAAAAAAGATAAACGCGAATATCGCAAAGGACACGCAGTAATATAATGCGAACCATTCCTTGCGAAAGACCTTGAAGAGGGTTTTGCTGATAAGGTATTCAGCCGTAAACGAAAGAAGCCCGAGCAGAAGCGTGACACCGACGAAAATAAGTATGCGCTTGTATTCACGCTTGATATACGCGAACAGCTTACCGCTGAAATCAAGTTTTCTGTCGATGAGCATGAGTGCGACAAACGAAAGCACTGTCACAGCGGCAGATACCGCATAGCGTATTTTTGATATACCTATTGTGTAATATGCCGTTCCCGCCGATTCGTAAAACTCAAGTCCCGTAAATGTGTAGTCATAGGTGCTTGCGGCAAGCTTCAGCGTATCAAAATCCGTATCGGGCAATTCAAGCACTATCGGCATATCCTCGGTTATCTTCTGCAGGTATACGAAATCTTCATCATCAAATATACCGTCATGTCCGTATGAGAGCTTTATCAGCTCGCCTGCATTGATGCCCCGTGCATTGAGCATAACGAAACGCGCATCCGTATCCACATTTTTGAAAATAAGACACGGGTCTTCATCCGTTGCATGAAGTGAGCCGTTGTCGGCAACTGTACAATTGACTTTTTCCGAAATAGCCGCCATGCCGAGAGAATAAACGCTTTCTCCGTCAACGCCCAAGCATGCAAACTGCCTGTGCGGACAAAGGTACGCGAACGCGCATAAGCCTATAAGAACGGTGCAAATCAAAACAAATACAAATCTTTTCAAATGAATTCTACCTCGTTCGTCGGAGTAATTATATCACAACGCATAAATTCTTTTACCATAAAATTATATCACACTATCAAATAAAATGCAAATCAATGTTTTTGTATCGGATGACTTAATTTAAGTGAATCAGTCGTTTGCCTTTGCTTGACGAAAATATCCGACAGTAGTATAATATTCAACAGCAAATCAATCGGCGATGCCGGTAATTTTTTCGTGAAGGGGAATGTTTTATGCAGCTTCTCGTTGTTACTCTCGATGATTCCGAGGAATTCTTGCAGACGCTTTCCAAGCTTAAGGATAACGGATTGAACGGTATAGTCATACCGACCACGAGCCTCAAACATGCGCTGATGACTTCAAATGTCGATGCAGTACCGATTTTCGGCAGTATCAGCAAAATAGTCAAGCACGATTATGAGGTAAACCACACACTGCTTATGCTCATTGATGAGGACAAGCTCGAAATGGCTAAAGAAACGGTTCATAAAATAACAAAAGGCAAGGGCAAAAAAGGAATAATGTTCGCCGTGCCCGTCTCCTTCTGGGAAGGAATAGAAGGATAATAATGAATAATACACTCCTCAGCCTGTTCATGATTTTAGCGGCAGGTCTGATACTTTCACGTGTCGTCAAGCTCGTCAATCTCCCGAATGTCACGGGATATCTCGTTGCGGGATTGCTTATAGGTCCTTGCGTCGGCAGGCTGATCACAAAAGAAACGCTCGCTTCGTTTACGATACTTACGAATGTCGCACTCGGCTTCGTTGCGTTCTCGATAGGCGGCGAATTTAAGCTTGAGCATATAAAGCAGATCGGTATACGCGCCATCTGCATCACATTTTTTGAAGCGTTGGCGGCGGTATTTATGGTAATGCTCGGGCTTACTCTCGTACATTTCATCTTCGGCGGGCAGACGGCACCGACACCGCTCATCCTCGTACTCGGAGCCGAAGCCGCGGCGACCGCTCCCGCGGCAACACTGATGGTCGTAAAGCAGTATAAGGCACATGGTCCGGTGACGGACGCGCTTTTACCGGTCGTTGCGCTCGATGATGCAATAGGACTTATGATATTCTCTGTGTGCATAGCGATAGCCAAGGTGTTTGCCGACGAAAACGCAGTGCTTTCTTTTTCGGCGGTCGTCTTGAAACCGCTTCTGGAAATAGTGCTGTCGCTCGGCATAGGAGCGGTGATAGGAATTGCACTCTCGTTATGCATGAAGTTTTTCAAATCACGTGCAAATCGCCTTACGTTGATGCTTGCGGCGGTCGTGCTCGGTATAGCATGCACTGAGCTTTTATCAAAATGGCTTTCACTTTCGTCACTGCTCGTGTGCATGATGATAGGCGCTCTTTTTGCGAATATGCGTGATGATTCAATAAAAATACTTGAAGGTATCGAACGCTGGACGCCTCCGCTGTTCATGGCGTTCTTTGTGATATCCGGAGCAAACCTGCAATTAAATATGCTGTTGCAGGTCGGTATCGTCGGAATAGTTTACATTCTGTTCCGTGTTGCGGGCAAATATATCGGTGCGCGCGTCGGAGCTACCGTTGTAAAAGCTGATCAAAATATCAAAAAGTATCTGGGCATTGCACTCATACCGCAGGCAGGTGTTGCGATAGGTATGGCTGTCGCAGTCGCCGCGGAGCCGCAGATGGCGGCATATTCGGACAGAATAGTCACCGTGGTACTTTGCGCGACGCTTGTATATGAGCTTGTGGGGCCGTTACTTACGAAAATGGCGCTCACCCGTGCGGGCGAGATAGAACCCGAAAAGAAAAATGTCGTTTAAAAAGAGGTAATATTATGGATTTCAAAACTGAAATAGCAAAGCTGATTGCAGATAAGGCGGGTATTACGGCGGAGGAGTGCTTCGGCTACATCGAAGTGCCGCCACAGAAAGAAATGGGGGACTTTGCTTTCCCGTGCTTCAAGCTTGCTCGTGTGATGCGTAAGGCTCCGCCAGTTATCGCACAGGAATTAAAGGAAAGCATCGTATTGCCTCCGTTTATGAAGGAATGTGCCGTTGCAGGAGGGTATCTCAATTTCTTCACCGATTCGGAAAAACGTGCCGAGGCAGTGCTGTCAGAAATAAATTCAAAGGGCGAAGCCTACGGCAGTACGCCGATCGGAAACGGCAAGACGGTATGCCTTGACTATTCGTCGATAAACATTGCCAAACGCTGTCACATAGGACATCTTACGACGACCGTACTCGGCAACTCACTTGCAAAGATACACAGATTTTTGGGTTATAATGTCGTTTCGATAAATCACCTCGGCGATTGGGGCACGCAGTTCGGCAAAATGCTCTGCGCATTCAAGCATTGGGGCAAGCGTGAGGACGTTGAAGAAAAAGGCGTCAATGCGCTGATAGAGCTTTATGTGCGCTTCGATCGTGAAGCGGATGACGCCATGCAGGATGAAGCACGTGCGTGGTTCAAAAAAATTGAGGACGACGATCCCGAAGCGATGGAGTTGTTTACATGGTTCAAGGATATCACACTCAAGGACGTTGCAGAAATTTACGATATGCTCGGCATCACATTCGATTCATATGCGGGCGAGAGCTTTTACAAGGATAAGTGCGGCGCGGTAGTCGATGAGCTCAACGAAAAGCATATGCTTGAGCTTTCCGAGGGCGCGTACGTCGTAAAGCTTGACGAATACGATATGCCGCCGTGCATCCTGCTTAAGTCCGACGGCGCGTCGATATATGCCACACGCGATATGGCGGCGGCGTTCTACCGCAAAAAAACTTATAATTTCGATAAATGCCTGTATGTCGTGGCATATCAACAGAATCTGCATTTCAAGCAGGTCTTTAAGGTCATCGAGCTGATGGGCTACGAATGGGCAAAGGACCTCGTTCATGTTCCGTTCGGTATGGTCAGCTATGAGGGCGAAACGCTTTCCACCCGCAAGGGACATGTAGTATATCTTGACGAATTGCTTCACCGCGCGTGCGATAAGGCACTTGAGATAATCAACGAAAAGAATCCCGAATTACCTGACAAGGAAACTGTGGCAAAGCAGGTCGGCATCGGTGCGGTCGTGTTCTACGACTTGTTCTCCGGCAGAATAAAGGATGTTGACTTTTGGTGGGACAGAGCGCTAAACTTTGAGGGCGAAACAGGTCCGTATGTTCAGTACGCGCACACCCGCTGTTGTTCGGTGCTTGCAAAAGCTCCCGCACTCGATACATCAAAGGCTGATTTCTCCGCGCTTTCGGACGATGCATCGCTTGAGCTGATAGCCAAGCTCGAAGCATTCCCGCAGATAGTGCTTGATGCCGCCGAGAAGTACGAGCCTTCGATAATAACGCGCTTCTGCGCATCGCTTGCTCAGAGCTACAATAAGTTCTATTTCGATAACCGCATCATAGGCGAGGACGAAGCCGTTATGCAGGCGCGTCTGCTCGTCACCAAATGCACACGCGACGTGCTTAAGACCGCGCTCGGGCTTCTGGGAATAGATGCACCGGAGAAGATGTAGGACTTCAAACAAAGAAGATTTTTATAAATAATGTCTGCTGAATAACTGCTGACACGTCGTCGGCAGTTTAAGAAAAAGCATTTTCATGCTTTTTCTGCCAGAATCTTACGATTTTGGCTTCAGCATCCATTGAATGTTCGCTTTTGCGGCGGAAGCGTTTCGCCGCAAAAGCGTAAGAGTTTTTGAATTATTCAGCAGTAATTAAATAATAAAAAAGGACTGAAACGAAAACACATTTCGTATCAGACCTTTTTATTATATTATGATACTTTTTGTCGTATTTAACAACATCGGCACAAAAACGGGATTTCAATGCCGTGATAAAAATCATTTATTTTCCGCGGCAAACTTTTTCATGAACGTAACAAGCTTTTCAACGCCCTCTTTGGGCATGGCATTGTAAATTGAGGCACGCATACCACCTACGAGTCTATGACCCTTGAGTGAAACGAGCCCGTTTTCAGCCGCTTCCTTGACAAATTTGGCATCAAGCTCGGCGTTCGGAGTAACGAACGGAACATTCATCAGCGATCTGTCCTCTTTGTTGACGCTGTTGGTATAGAATGACGAAGAATCAATATAATCGTAAAGAAGCTTTGCCTTTTCAATATTCATTTTATGCAATGCTTCGACACCACCCATTTCCTTGACCCAGCGGAATACAAGCATTGAAATATAAATGCTGTAGCAGGGAGGTGTATTGTAAAGGCTGTCGCTGTCCGCCTGTGTCTTCCATTTGAGCATTGTGGGCGCATCGGATTTGAATTTATCGAGCAGATCTTCGCGCACGATGACTACGGTGACACCCGCGGGTCCGATATTCTTCTGTGCGCCGGCATAGATAACTCCGAACTTTGTGACATCTACAGGCTCGGAGAGTATCATGGAAGACATATCGGCTACGAGCGGAACATCGCCTGTATCGGGAACGTAATTGTATTTCGTGCCGAAAATCGTATTGTTGAAGGTGATGTGTACGAAATCGGCATCTGGATCGATCATGTCCTTTGTTACTTTGGGGATATATGTATAGGTTTTATCCTCACTTGATGCAACTATTCTTGCGTTTGTAAGTCTTGCACCCTCTTTTGCGGAAAGGCTTGCAAAATTACCCGTTACGATATAATCGCCCTTGCCTTTTTTGTGAAGATTGAGCGCCGTACAGGCAAACTGAGTAGAAGCGCCGCCCTGAACAAAAATGACCTTGTAGTTATCCGGAATGTTCATCAGCTCTCTCAAAAGAGACTCGGTTTCTTTGATTATTGCATCATAGCACTTTGCACGGTGGCTCATTTCGAGAACACTCATTCCCGAGCCTTCGTAATCGAGCATATCCTCCGCGGCTTTTTGCAATACCTGCTCGGGCAGCATGGACGGCCCGGCACTAAAATTGTAAACTCTCATTTTTAAGCCTCCTGTTTCAGCTGTGCATATCGGTGATAGTATTTTAAATAATATACTACTTTTTTGTGATTTTGACAAGCATATTTTGAATTATATCGTCTTTCTCAAGATAAAGTATCCGTCTTTTCAATATATACGTTCGCGTTTATCGAGCGCGGTATCTATTATTTCGCTGAAAAGATGCGACACAAGCAATTCACGCGATGCGGGCTGACGAAAATTACCGGAGGTGTATGTAAAGGTTATATCGGTGTTGGGGTCGTACAGTGTCACCTGATCGTGCATGCCGTTGAAACCAACTGAATTATTGTAATAATGCCAGAATTGACTTATATAGCCCGAATAAAAAACACAGTGCTTGCGCTATGTTTTAGCATAAGGCACTGTGTTATTTTACTTTCGCGCGAAGCGCAATAAAAATCTTTTGTCGAAATTCTCAATAGAAAATTTCGTGGGGTGGGGCAGAGCCCCAAAAGAGGGACTGATTACTCAGCCGGATCAAGTTTTGCACCGCAGCTCGGGCAAACGAGCTCATCGTCGGCAAACTCGCCTGAGAACGAAACTGTCTCGCCGCAACTCGGACATTTGTATTCTTCATAATCGAACTCGTCATCGCAATCGCAATCGCAATCGCAGTCGCAACAACAATCGTCGTCATCGTCACAGCAACAGCAACAATCATCATCACAATCACAGCAATCGTCATCATCGTAGAGATCTTCTTCAACTTTGAGAAGACCGTCGTCAAGCTCTTCGACATATTCGTTAAGCTCTGTCATTTCATCGTTAATATCATCGATTTCATCAGCAACGACTTTAAGCGTATCAATGATCGCAAGCAAAAGCTTTCCTTCGGGAGTATCCTTTGAAATGTTAAGTCCTTCTGCAAGTCCCTTAAGATATTCAACTTTCTTTTCTACTGACATAATTTTTCTCCATTCTGCCGATAATTCAAACGGCAATAAATCAAACGCGATCCATGTACTCGCCGGTACGTGTATCGATTCTTATTCTGTCGCCAACATTTACAAAAAGCGGAACAGCTACTTTGTATCCTGTTTCGATTGTGGCTTGCTTGGTTACGTTGGTTGCAGTATCTCCTTTAACACCGGGCTCAGCGTCGATGATCTCAAATTCAACGAAGTTCGGAGCCTCAACCGAGAATGCCGCTCCCTTGTAGAACTTGATCGTAACGGTAAGGCTGTCCTTTAAGTAAGGAAGCGCCGAATCGACCTGATCCTTGTTAAGTGCGATCTGCTCATAGCTTTCGTTATCCATGAAATAATAAAGCTCTTCGTCGTTGTAGAGGTACTGCATATCCTTACGCTCGATATGAGCCAAAGGATATTTTTCGTTGGGGTTGAAGGTGCGCTCAAGTACCTGGCCTGTCATAACATTCTTGAGCTTGGTGCGCACGAATGCCGCACCTTTACCGGGCTTAACATGAAGAAAGTCAACGATAATATATACGTTGCCGTCAATTTCCACTGTGATGCCCTTTCTGAATTCGCCTGCTGAAATCATTTGAGATTCCTCCTAATAATATTATTATAAAATAATTAAATTTTTATCCGAATTGGTCAGATTTTTCTTGCTGTTTTCGCAAATTATGTACATATTTTCGATCCTTACACCGCAAAAACCGTCAATATAAACGCCCGGCTCAACCGTGACGATGTTCCCGATAACGAGTTTTTGTTCGTTTTTGGGCGAAAGCCTCGGTTCCTCGTGTATTTGTATGCCCACACCGTGACCGAGCGAATGAGCGAAGTATTTATCAAGCCCATACTTTTTCAGGGCTTCGCGGGCGGCGGCATCGATATCACTGCATACGGCACCGTGCGCAAGCAACTTTGTCGATTCGCTATGCGCTTCAAGCACCGCAGAGTAAATGCGCTTCATTTCGTCGGAAATATTGCCTACCGCGACAGTACGCGTCATATCCGAATTATAATTATCCAACCTTGCACCGAAATCCAGCGTAACAAACTCACCACTTTGGATTACTCTGTCACTCGGCACTGCGTGCGGTTTCGCACCGTTCTCACCGGATGCAACAATGGTATCAAAGGCAAGCCCGTCCGCGCCAAGCGAAAACATTATATACTCAAGCTTTGCACGCACTTGTTTTTCGGTAACGCCAGGTTTGATATACTCAAGAATTTCGTAAAACGCTTTGTCGGTTATTTCTTGCGCCGCGATGATTTTTTTTACCTCGTCTTCCGACTTTGAAGCGCGGAGAGACATCAGTATACCGCCGATCGGTATAAGCTCAAAGCCCTTTGACGAAAGGTATAAATAATCCTTTGCCGTGAGTGATTCTTCTTGAAAGCCTAAGGCTGAAAAGCTTTTCGCTTCTTCGGCAATGGCTTCTATATACGAATGGCATATCACCGTGCGGCATGACGCGGAACGTGACGCAACGGCGTATCGGCTGTCGGTCACAAGCACGGGGTCAAGCGAATACAGAAGCATACTGTCCTCGCAATAGAAGCCCGTAAGATAAAATATATCGGCGGGATCCGTCACGACAAATGCCTGAACAGACGGAAATAAACATGTAAGCTCGTCTAACACGATGATCTCCTCATATGATAACACATTTTTTTCAAATCTGCATATCCGTCTATCGATATTATACAACAAAAACGGCTTGTACGCAAGCTTTTTTTGCGCGTCCGCGTATCTTAATGTCAGAATTCGATTCCTTTCAGCTTTCCAAACAGTTTCATATTCTCAAAATTGTTCTGCCGCAACGCTTCGTACAGCACTATTGCCACGCTGTTGCTTAAATTCAGCGAACGCGCGCCGTCAACCATTGGTATGCGCACGCATGAATCGAGATTGGCTTTCAGGAGGTCTTCAGGAAGTCCCTTTGTTTCCTTGCCGAAAACTATAAAGCAGTTATCGGGGAATACGGTATCGGTATAAATATTGCCGCCCTTGGTGGTCGCGTAAAAGAAGGGGGCGCCGGGGAATTTTGATCCGACTTCATCAAACGAATCGTAATATGCTATATCAAGCAGATCCCAATAGTCAAGTCCCGCACGCTTGAGCTTTTTATCATCGAGCTCGAAGCCGAACGGACGCACCATGTGAAGCGACGCTCCGCTTGCAGCACAGGTGCGTGCTATGTTTCCCGCGTTAGACGGAATTTCCGGCTCAACAAGAACTATGTTTATCATTATAAATTCTCCGTAAAATGCCTGATGCGTGTCAGAGCCTCGGTGATATTCTTAAGTGATGCGGCATATGAGCAACGCACATAGCCTTCGCCGCTTGCGCCGAACGCCGTACCCGGTACGACAGCTACATGCTCTTTTTCAAGCAGTTTCTGTGCGAACTCATCACTCGAAAGTCCCGTGCTTTTTATGCAGGGAAAAATGTAGAATGCCCCTTTCGGCTCGAACGCGGTAAGTCCGATATCGTTGAAGCCGCGGTATATCACACGGCGGCGCATATCGTAATCGTCGTGCATATGCTTGACATCGGCAAAGCCGTCGCTCAGGCTCTTTTCAAGAGCCTCCGCCGCCGCCATTTGGCTCATTGTCGATGCGCACATGATGACATACTGATGTATCTTCTTCATTGCCGCAAGCACCTCAGGATCGGCGCACACGAAGCCTGCACGCCATCCCGTCATAGCAAATGACTTCGAAAAGCCGTTTATGACTACCGTGCGGTGACGCATATCGTCTATTGAGGCTATCGAAACATGTGGCTTGCCGTATGTAAGCTCGGAATATATTTCGTCCGAAATCACTATCAAGTCATGCTTTTCTATGACCTTTGCGATTTCTTCAAGATGCTCCTTTTCCATTACCGCACCCGTCGGATTGTTCGGATACGGCAGAATTATCGCTTTTGTTTTGGCTGTTATCGCGTTTTCCAGCTCTTCGGGCGTTATACGGAAATCATTTTCCGCTTTTGTCGGCACGGGCACGGGCACGCCGTGCACCATCGAAACATTCGGCATGTACGAAACATAGCTCGGGTCGGGGATTATCACTTCGTCGCCCGGGTCTATTAACGCGCGCATAGCAAGGTCTATCGCCTCGGAAGCGCCTACGGTAACGAGGATCTCCGATTCATAATCGTAAACGAGTGAAAAGCGTACCTTCATGTATTCGGATATTGCTTTGCGCAACCGTGGATGTCCCGAATTTGAGGTGTATGCCGTTTCGCCGTTGCGAATGGAATCTATCGCTGCCTGACGGATGTGCCACGGAGTGATGAAATCTGGCTCACCTACGCCCAATGAAACAGCATCGGGAATAGTCTGCACGATATCGAAGAATTTTCGTATTCCAGAGGGCGGCATCGACTGAATGTTCGGGGATATTTTATCGTTCCAATTCACGGCGATATCACCTGACGATTATCGTCGCTCTCGCCCGCAAAAACGGTGTCATCCTGCTTATACCGCTTTAGTATGAAGTGTGTTGCACAGCTCAACACGTTGTCAAGTACGGACAGCTTTTCCGATACGAAGCCTGCTACCTCGCGTATGTTTTTGCCTTCGACTATTACCATAAGGTCGAATGCGCCGCTCATTAAATAGCACGATTTTACTTCCGGAAAAGAATATATCGTGCGCGCGATAGAATCAAAACCGCGGTCACGTTGTGGCGTTATTCTTACCTCAATGAGCGCACTGACCTTGTCATCAGCAAGCTTTTCGGTGTTTACTATTGCTCCGTAGCCCATGATTATACCCGATTTTTCCATTGCGGATATCGTGTCCGCGACGGTTTGCTCATCGGTATCAAGCATTATTGAAACTGTCTTAACATCGAGCTTTGCGTTTTTATGCAAAAGCTCAAGAATTTTTATACTCAGCTCGTCCATTATTTTTCCTCCTTAATCATTTATGGCATTTATCGCGTCAAGCTCTCCGCCGAACAGACAGTTGCGGAAATCCGCAGTCATGTATATCGTTCCGGATGTCGGAGAGATTATTGCCGTACAGTGCATTGAAACACGCTCCTGCGTGGTTTTTACATGCTTTAAGAATATGACGTTCCATTCGTTTTCAAGCCCCTGCTCCGTAAATTCTTTGCCGGCGGCTTTGCACTCTGAAATATATGCCGAATACTCTTTTATCGTTTCCCTGTATGCCGAATACAGACTCATTTGATTTATGACCATATCGACAGATACGAGCCCGCTGTTGCTGTCCTTTTTCATGCTCCATATTTCATAAGAAATATCCTTGAAAATGTAATCATTGACATCGCAATCGTCGATTTCCGCTTTTATTTCGTCCGATACCTGAATGCACATGCTATTCGCGGACGCATACTCACCGGATGCAAGATAAGAAAAATACGCGGCAACGGTACTTTTAACGCTTGCTTTTTCACTTGACGGCATACATCCCGAAAGCATTGCGGCAAGCAGGAGTACCGACAGTGCCGATAACAGCTTTTTCATAATTTACCCGCTTTTCCGAATTTCCCTGTTTTTTGCGAATTCTGCGCAAATTTGGAGATTATTTCGGAATCGAATGCAAAATTATTTGCTTTACGTGCGTCGTTAGCCTTTACGGCACACTCGATCAGCTTGTCGATAAGGTGATCGTAAGAGATGCCGAGCGGCTCCCAAAGATAGAATGCGAACGAACCGGGTATAGTGTTTATCTCGTTTACATAAAGCTCTGTCAGATCATTATTGCATATATAATCAATACGCACGACGCCCTTGCAATCCATAAGCTTGAAAATATCAACGGTCATTTTGCGGACACGTTCGGTCATTTCGTCGGAGATAGGCGCAGGAATACGGCGTGCAAGCGCTTCCATGCTTGCCTGATTCTTGCCGCCATTGAGATATTTATCAGAAAAAGTAAGAAATTCGTCGCTGTTGTACGGCATTTCACACACCGAAACGGTGACATCATCGCCGAACCCGAGCGCGGAGCAGTTTATTTCTTTAGGCGAATCAAGACCCTTTTCGACAAGTATTCTGTGGTCGTATTCCGCTGCTACGTCAATTGCTTTTTCAAGCTCGCTCTTGTCGTGTGCTTTTGTGATTCCTATGCTTGAGCCTAAGTTGGACGGTTTGACGAACATCGGATATTCGAGTTTTGCTTCACACTGCGCAATTACGGATGCTCTGTCCTTTTGCCATGCTTCACGGTCAAAATATGTATACGGCAGAACGGGGAAGCCCGCACCGATATATGCCGCCTTCATGAGGATCTTATCCATGCCCACAGATGAGCCGAGTACGCCGCTGCTCGTATACGGGATACCCGCAAGCTCAAGCAGACCCTGCAGTGAGCCGTCCTCACCGTTAAGTCCGTGCATTGCAATGATCGCCGCATCAATGCGCGCGTAAACATTGCTTTCTTCCTTTTTGAACAAGCCCTTCTTTTCGGTATTGAAGCGGTAAAGCTGTTTTACGCGGGTATTTGCGGGAATGTAGACGCGATCGATGTCCTTGTCGCCCTTGTCGAAATGTGAGAACGCCTCGACAGTCGCCAACTTTTCACCGCTGAACCAATCGCCGTCACGTGTGATGTACACCGGAATAACTGTGTACTTTTCCTTGTTTATGTTTTGTATGAGCTGTTGCGCAGTGACTATCGAAACGTCATGCTCAACGCTCTTTCCGCCGAAAAATACGGCAATATTCATATAAGCATCTCCTTTGCTGTGCAGTTTTCAAAATCAATAATTATCCGGCAGATCGTTCTCAAACAAAATCACGTCGCCGCCTACGGAAATTTTTTGTAAGAGTTCGGTCGCTTCGTTAAGCGAATCAACAATATGTATTTCGCCGCCGAAACCATCAAGTCCCTCAATGATTTTCTCTGTGCGCTTCTTACCTACTAAAACTGCGATATCGGTGTTATCCTTTATCTTTCTGCCGAGTGCAACATGATACGAGTCCTCATCTTTGCCGAGCTCTACAAAGCCCGGAGTGACTATTATGCGTCTGCCCGTGAACGAGCCGAGCACGTCAAGCGCCGCCGAAGCCCCGTTCGGGCTCGAGTTAAATGCGTCATCTATGACAGTTACGGGTTTTTGCGAAACTATCTGTAAACGGTGCTCGACAGGCTGTATCTTTGATATCCCGCGGGAGACTTCGTTAAGTGAAAGTCCCATTTCAAGCGCCATCGCAGCCGCAACAAGAATATTTGAAATATTGTGCTTTCCCAACAGCCGTGTAGTGCATTCGGCGCATTCTCCGTTTTTTGCAACGAGTGTGAATGCACTTCCGCTGCAGCCGACGGAGATGTTTTCCGCCCGCACCGTGTCTGCTTCATTGAAGCCCGCCGTGAGCTTTGAACAAGCAGCTTTCTCGTATAAATCAAGTATATGCTCGTTTGATGACGCAAATACTGCGATACCGTTATGCGGCAGTGCTTCGATAAGCTCAAACTTGCCTTTTTTCACACCCTCTATCGAACCGAAGGTTTCAAGATGCTGAGGACCTATCGAGGTTATTATGGCGTTATCGGGATGCACGAAATCGCATATTTGTTTTATATCGCCTATGTGCCGTGAGCCCATTTCGCATATGAATACTTCGTCATCGGGCTGAAGCCGTTCGCGTATCACGCGCACAACGCCCATCGTCGTGTTGTAGCTTGACGGCGGTGTAAGCACGGAATATTTTTCGCTTAAAATCGTTGAAAGAATAAACTTTGTGCTTGTTTTGCCGTAGCTTCCCGTTATCGCAACTATTTTCAGATCCTTGCGTGCCTCAAGACGTTTTTTTGCATCATTGACATACCATGATGCTATCATTTTTTCGAACGGTGCGCATATAAGTGCGGCAAGAAGAACCCATACAGATGTCAGCAATACAGATATTATGCAGAATGCCGATGACGGAAAATGCAGAACTGCTGTCAGCGGCGCGGCAAAGATAAGAGCGACACACAAATTGAACAGCAGTGCAAGTACTCCCAAGACGGTGTAAAGGCGTATCACACGCGAGGTGTATTTAAGCGGCTTTTTAACTTTTTGAGGCGAAAACAACAGCTTTGGTGAACGGATATGTGCAAATAAATGACGGTTATACTGCGAAATAAAATATCCTTCAAGCTGAAGCATGTGTATGTAATACTTTCCCGCAAGCAGTGTCAGCACTGTCGATGAAAGTATAAGGCATATTCTTGCAATCCAAATCATATCGTTACTCCCTGAAAAAGGTTTTGGCTATCGCCACAGTGCGCGGAGCTTCCTCTAAAAACGCATAGTGTGTGCGCCCCTTGTATACGACTTTCGCACAGTCGGGTATCTCACGTTCCATTATATCAGCCATATACAGCGGTGTCGCGGTATCGTTTTCACCCCAGACAAGGAAAACGGGACAGCTTATGCCGCATAACAAAGGTGTAAGATCCTCGTTTACGATATTTGAAAATGTGGCTTTCATTACGGGGGAAAGCTTCCTGTAATCATCGGAACCCTTGCCCTGCTGCCATGAATCAAGCTTTTTCGGCGCAAATGTCTTAATAAAGAACTTCGCAAGCTTGTATTTATATGTTTTTATGTAATAGCCGGCTTTACGTTCCGGGCGTATTCCCGCCGCGCCGCAAAGCAACATTTTATCGACAAGCGCAGGATATTTCGATGCAAGTATTATCGCAAGCCTGCACCCGAACGAATGTCCTATGATGCACACATGCTCAAGTTTCAGCTTTTCGATAAGCCCGCGCACAAGAAGCGCATAATCGTATACGGTCATCGGTTCTTCCGGCTCTGCGGTATGACCGTGTCCCGGCATATCGGCAAGCGTTACGCAAAAGCTGTCGGACAGCGCATGTGCAAAGCGTTCAAGCAGGCTTATGTCGTAGCCCCAGCCGTGCAGGATAAGTACATCGCGCCCTTCACCGAACCGTTCGTAATTTATATCAAAGCCGTTGATATTTACAGTCATAGCTCCTCCAGCCACATAATATATGCGTTCTCACCGTCGGGATAGAAGCCCGGACGGACACCGCAATTTCTGAATCCGAATGAACTGTATAGCCTTATTGCAGGCGTGTTGCTCACGCGCACCTCAAGCGTCATTGTTTGGGCGTCTTTCGCTTTTGCCCGTGATATCAGCTCGTTCAACAGCATTTTACCGAAGCCTCTTGAACGGAATTCCCGTTTTACGGCAATATTCGTTATCTGTGCTTCGCCGGCAACAAGCCAAAATCCGCCGTATGCGATGACCTTTCCGTCCGATTCTATGACGGCATAATCTGCAATGGGATCGGTTATCTCGTTTCGGTATGCGTCCTCCGACCACGGAGGCGAAAAGCAATCTTTTTCTATTTCTGCGATTTCTTTGATAAAACGCTCCTCGAGCCTATGAATGTTTACTTTCATATTCTCTTTCCGCCTGCGGCTTTCTAAGATATATCGCGTCGAGCGCTTCGGGCGTGATCGGCTCAGCGTTCTGCGCAAGATACGCCGCGCACGATGCCCTTGTAAAATTATGCTGTGGTGGCGCAAATAATGCGTTATCGCCCATTATTTCAATAAGACGGTTTCTGAAGACCTTTACGCCGTCACCCAAAAACACGGTCTGTTTATCAAGCAAAAATCCTGCTATATCCTCGATCGGGCATGCATCATATTCGCGTATCAGCTTGCCGTTTTCATATACGGCGCTGTACACCTGCCCGCGCCTTGCGTCCATTATCGGGCAGACGAAACGGGCATACGGCACATTCTCCTTCAGGCAATCGAGAGTGTTTATCGCCACGCACTTTTTTGAAAGTGCGTGAGCAAGTCCTTTTACGGCGCAAACGCCGATACGCACCCCGGTAAACGAGCCCGGACCGGCTACGCATGCAAACATGTTTATATCGGCTATATCATATCCTGCTCCGCAAAGCGTGCTTTCAACAAGCGGCATGAGCGACTTGGAATGAACAAGACCGTTCCTTTCGGTTTTTTCGCCCAATATCTCACCGTCCGAAAGCAGGGCGCACGAGGCGTATATACTTGATGTATCTATTGCAAGAATATTCATGACAATTCCTTTTTGAACAGACCGTTTTCAACGGTTATTTCGGCTCTGCGTGAATTTTCGCCTGTTTTGATTATATTTACGGAAAGCAGGTGCGGCGGCAGGGATGATAGCCTTTCGCTCCACTCAACGGCACAGACGATGCTTTCGTCATAAAAGAAATCATCAAAGCCCATTGAATAGCAATCATCCTCTGTGATACGGTACAGGTCAAAATGGCACAGCTCTTTTTTCCCGAAATACTGACACATTACCGTATATGTCGGGCTTGTTACACGCTCACGTATGCCGAGCCCCTCCGCAAGCCCTTTTACAAACACGGTTTTGCCTGCGCCGAGGTCTCCCGAAAGCGCAATGAATGCTCCGCTTTTTAAATTTTCGGCGATTTTTACGCCTAATGCGAGCGTATCGGCTTCACATGATAAATCAAAACAATATTTCATGCTATATATTATATTATAAAATCGGATAATCCGCAACAAAAAAATTATTCAAAAAAAAAGCATAAAAACCTTGCATTTAGCATTTTGATATGTTACAATTAACAGGACTTAAAAAGGTCAAAGAAAGGAATTTTTTAAGAGGTGATCAAACATGAAAGTGAAAACATGGCTTGCAAATGAGATCAAGCTTACCAGCAGCAAGACTTATGAAAATCCGTTTGAAGACGTTGATGTTGACGTAACGTTCAAATCGGGCAGAACAAAGCTTACGCTTCCCGCATTCTGGGACGGCGGCAACACATGGATAGTGCGTTTTGCGCTTCCCAAAGTCGGCGAATGGCAGTATTCAAGCGTATGCACAGACGAAAAGAATAAAGGGCTCACGGTATCGGGAACCGTTGAATGTGTTAAATACGACGGTGATCTTGATATATATAAGCACGGCTTCGTTAAGACCGCACCGGACAAGCGTTACTTTATCTACGATGACGGTACGCCGTTCTTCTATCTCGGCGATACACATTGGAATTTTTCCGAGGAAGAGTTTGATGAGCCCGGTGATCACGCAGGTGACCTGAAGTGCGATTCACATTTCAAATACATCGTTGACAGAAGACGCGAGCAGGGCTTCAATGTTTATCAGTCAGAGCCTATCGGAGCAAAGTACAAGATCGGTAACGGGTTGCATGAGGATGCAATAGAGGGCTTCCGCGATCTTGACAGACGCTTCAAATATATCGCAGACAAGGGCTTTGTGCATGCCAACGCGCAGCTCATGTTCCCCCGCCAGTTCGTATATATCGAGCGCTATAAGGACAAGGACTATATCAAGCGCCTTGCACGCTATTGGGCGGCACGTTACGCGGCATATCCCGTAATGTGGACGCTCGGTCAGGAGGTCGATAACGATTTCTATTATACGCGCGGAGATCAGAGAGTTTTCCAAAAGGAGGACAATCCCTTCAAGATAATTGCCGCAGGACTTCATGAAAACGATCCGTATTCACATCCGCTTACGGGACACATGGAATTTACATCCATCCTGCCCGGACCTGCCGGTGACGGCACATGCCCCTCAACATCGGCATTTCGCGAGGTCGAAGGACACGATTGGTACGGCTACCAGTGGAGCAGAGGTCTTACAAGCCCCATTGATTACGGCTTTGCCAAGGACGGCTGGCTGAACGGTCAGGGCAAGGTGTGCATACTTTACGAATCGCGCTATGACGGTCTGTGGACAAAACATTTCGGTGCGCGAAGCGAAGGCTGGCTTGCATTCCTTAACGGTCTTTACGGCTACGGCTACGGCGCGATAGATATCTGGCTTTATAAGAGTACATACGATATACACAGAGAATCCAATGACGGCGTTGATGTCATCACGCCTGAGGATAAGCAGACACCGTGGTCTGTAAGTGTCGAATACGAGACCGCCATTCAGATGGGCTACATGCGTTCGTTCTTCGAAAAGCTCGAATGGTGGAAGCTCATCCCGAGATTCGATTCGCCTGCGTTCTTTACAAGCGAAAAGGAAAATTATCACGCAATAGCGACCGACGAACGTAATACGATAGTTATGTATTTCTGCAACTACAACGCATTCGAAACCGGTATGCTCCGCAACCTTGAGCTTTGCACATATACATATCAGTGGTTCAATCCGAGAACCGGCGAATACTCCGCAAAGCGCGAGTTCTTCCCCGATGTTCACCGCATGTACAAGATCGAGCAAAAGCCCGATAAATTCGACTGGGTACTGCTCGTTCAGAAAGCATAAGATTGCTTTCTGTTTGAGAAATATAAATACGTTGTTTATAAAGTTAGCCCGGCGCCGAATCGCGCCGGGCGTATTTCTTGTTTTCAACGTTCTGAATCGGGCATTACGCCGAGTGAACGGTATCTGCAGGCATCTACATTGTACATGTCTGTAAAATCTCCGCCTATCGAATACAGCCTGCCTTCGGTAAACTTTACTTCAAGCACAAGTGTATTGCCTTTCAGCTCACTGAGCGTGTGTTCGCTTTTGAATACGGGAATCCAATCTGTACTGTCGCCTGAGAACGGAATACAGTCCTCGTGTCCGAAGCCCTCAACGGGTTCGGCATGTGCAAGAAGATTGAATGTATCTTTTTTTGTTTCACTTGTTTTGTACACAGCAAACGTAGCGTGCTTTGCCGTAATATTTATATGCGCTTCACCGCCGTGCCATATTTTTTCTCTTGTTGCTACTGACGATGCTTTTGTTTTATCCTCGTTTTCAAAGAAAATGAATCCGTCCTCGCGCACACGGTACGTCTGCATAGTCCCCCGCGCATCGGTGGTAAAATGTCCGTGCTCTGCGGGTGTTGCGGATGTGAGGATCAGGATATCACCGTTTTCCGCCTGCCGCATCTGTGATACCCATATCATTTTATTTTCATACCCGAACTTATCAATATCGTTTGCTCCCGAAATAAACGGCTCGCGCAGTGAGCGAAGCCAATAGCGTCCGTCAGCTGAATATGTAAGCTGTGCGATCTCACAGCCCTCAGAATATTTCGTATGATATCCGCCGCCAAATCTACAATAAATCTCCGCCAAGCCTATAAACATCCCGTTGTACGGAAACGCTTTCATGCCGTAAATTTCAGCCAACGGCTCGTCAAAAGCATCCTGATGCAGACATGGCGTATATTCGGAAAAATGAATAAAATCCTTTGTTTCGCTGTAGCCGACCTTGCGTATGCCCCAGAACGGACGGCGCAGTACGGTATGGCATTTCTTTTTTTCGTTGTAAAAAACGCCGGTCAGCGGCTCCGTACCATTGCCCCAGCTTGCACCGTCCATGATTTGCCAATGAAGCAGATCTGGTGATGTAAAGATCGCATCGTATACGCACATTGCGGACATATCACAATCGGCAATAAGCATTTTATATCTCTGTGATGCATCTGCCATTCTGTCCTCATATATATCCGCGATTTCCTGAGTAGGCAGATCAAAAATATGGTGTTTTGCAAACGGATGCCCGTTTTGCACAGAACCGCTGATATCCTCGGGCTTGAAATGTATTCCGTCATAGCTTTCGGCGCAGAACACGCGCTTTATACCGTCTGCACACATTCCGAAATAAATACATCTGTATTTTTTGTCAAGCTTAAACACCCAACCCGCGGAAAAAATCGTTTCGCAGCATTCATCATGATAGATCGAGTCCGTTATCAGCTCTGCTTTTCCACAGCACCTGCGGACATTGTCTCTCAAAAACAGCTTTTCATCATCAAAAAACAGTTGCTTCAAACCGATTGCCCCCTTTACCCACTTGTTTATTTTATTCACGGTTTGCGCAAAAGTCAATATGCAAATTAAACAAAATATTTTGATATTCACAAAGGCGGGGTAGTAATGTATAATAAAAATGGTATTTCACTGTAACAAAAACTTCCCCAAAAACGTTTTATTAATGAACGGATAAAAAAGGAGCTTCGATGATATGTACACCGATGAAGAATTCGCGCGAATAATGAATGAATACGGCGATACGGTTTTGCGCATTTGCTATGTAAGACTGCGCAGCTTGCATGATGCGCAGGATGCCTTTCAGGACGTATTTTTACAGCTTTATCGGACAAAAAACAAACCTTCGGACGATTTACTCAAGCCGTGGCTGATACGAGTTGCCTGCAACAGATGCGTTTCTCTTATCAGGCGCAGTAAGCATACCGAAGAATTAAGCGGCAACGAGGAAGCCCCCAAAACCTCCGTTCATGACAGTGCGGTACGGGACGCGCTGATGAAGCTGAATAAAGCTCAGCGTACCGCAATATATATGTTCTACTACGAAAATATGTCTACCGCCGAAATAGCCGAATGTATGGATATCGGCGAAAGCAATGTGCGCGTCACGCTTCACCGCGGACGAGAAAAGCTCAAGACGCTTCTTAAGGAGGAAGATTATGAATTTTGATGACATCAAGGCTGATGAACAGCTCAAACAGCAAACTCTCAAAACAGCAAAAAGCGGTACAAAGCAGACAAAGTCGATAATGAGCAGACGCTTTGTTACGGCAATGTCGGGTATCGCCGCGGCGTTGCTCACGGTAATATGTTTAACGGTGGTACTGCCGAAGTGCATGGGCAATAAGCTTACCGATGAGGATGATATCTCAATGTACGCGAGCTATACAAAAAAAGACGAAGATCACAATGGCTTTTCGAAGACCGACGATACGTCAGAAAGCTCTGACAGCGCGGATGATTCCGACGGTGAGGCAGAGCCGCGGCTTTCCGCAACTGCATCGCCTGTCGCTGAGCCCGCACCCGAGCTTTTCGGTGATACCGCAAAGGCAGGTATGCCGGGCTCGATCGGCGGTGAATCATCTGTGCCGGCTGACGGCAACTCGCAAACCACTGCAAAGAGCATGACCGCCGCAAAGCTTGACGATAATCTGCATTTTGACGAATGGCTCAAAAAACAGAGCGATTACACTTCTCTCTCCGACGGCTTCAGTGCGCTCGGACTCAATGCGAACAACAGGATATCCGTTCACATACACGGTGATAACAACACTGCCGTGCAGGGCGCAAAAGTCATACTCAAAAACGGCAATGAGGTGTACTATTCGGCAATTACCGACAAAAACGGTGACGCATATCTGTTTTACGCATGGAACAAAAATCTGCAAAGCGGAAATATGCGCGTAGAAGCATCGCTTGGAAATGCAAGTGCGTTATATGAAATCAAATCCGGCGAAAAGGATATAAAGCTCACTCTTAACGGTGAAAAACATCCCTCGGCACTTGATATCATGTTTATGGTAGATACTACCGGGTCGATGGCGGATGAGCTGACATATCTTACAAATGAGCTTGATACGCTTATTTCGGGAATATCGGCGCAGAACAGAATAAGCATAAATTTCTACCGCGACCACGGTGACGAATATGTCGTGCAGGCGAACGGGTTTTCCGATCTGAATACGGCAAAAGCGCTTCTTGCAAAAGCAAACGCCGACGGCGGCGGGGATCTGCCCGAAGCTGTAGATAAGGCGCTTGAAACCGTCGTTTCGGCAAATTGGAACGATGATGCCGTAAAAATAGCGTTCCTTGTGCTTGATGCACCCGCGCATTCAAGCGAAGCCGCGGTACGCAATTCGATACA
>JAZRXI010000055.1:0-8075 GCA_045600145.1 Clostridia bacterium
GAAAACGGTATAGTGCATCCGCAAAGCGGCGATACGGATATCTTCATCTACCCCGGCTTTCACTTCAACGCCGTCGATTCACTCATAACGAATTTCCATCTGCCAGAATCAACGCTCCTGATGCTCGTAAGTGCGCTCTGCTCCAAGGAAGAGATCATGAACATATATGAGGAAGCCAAAAAGAACGGCTATAGGTTCTTTTCATTCGGCGACGCCTGCTTGTTTCTATGAAAATAATATTATTTTAATATAATTATATTGACACATCATTTACTTTTGCATATAATATACTTGCAATATAATAAAAAGGTGGTATTCATAATGGCTCAAACAAATGTAAATATTCGCATGGACGAAGCAACAAAAGTGGCCTTTGATAAGTTTTGCAGTGAAATCGGATTATCGGTAAGCTCGGCATTTAATATTTTCGCCAAAACCGTTGTCAGAGAACAGCGGATACCGTTTGAATTGACAACGGAGATTCCGAACAATATCACAATAGCCGCAATGGACGAATACGATGAAATGCAAAAGCATCCTGAAAAATACAAGCGGTACTCAACATTCAAGGAAGCTATGAATGAGGTACTCGGAAATGTTTGATATTGTTTTGTCAAATCAATTCAAAAAGGATTTGAAACTGATGAACAAGCGTGGCGTCGACCTTGGACTATTGGATGCTGTCGTAAACAAGCTTGCGAATAGTGAAGAACTCGATGAAAAATACTGTGACCATGCTTTGACGGGAAATTATATCGGATACAGGGAATGCCATATCAAGCCGGATTGGTTGCTTATTTACAGAATCAATGATAATGAATTATATTTGTTTTTATCCCGAACCGGCACTCACTGCGATTTATTTTGAAACACCAAAATAACATAAAGGTCAAATCAAACAGCAAAAGATCATGAAAACAGATAAATTCAAATTCGAAATAGTAAAAGAATGCAAGCAAAGCGGTGCAAGGATCACACGCTTTTATACGCCGCACGGGATGATAGAAACGCCCGTATTCATGCCCGTCGGAACGCAGGCGACGGTCAAGGCGCTTTCGCCCGAGGAGCTTAAGGATATAAACTCGCAAATAATCCTTGCGAACACTTATCATTTATATCTGCGCCCCGGACACGAGCTTGTCGAAAAAATGGGCGGTCTGCACGAATTTATGCATTGGGACAGACCCATACTTACAGACAGCGGTGGATTTCAGGTTTTTTCCCTTTCAGAGCTTCGCAAAATCAAAGAAGAGGGCGTTTATTTCAGCTCGCATCTTGACGGCTCAAAGCATCTGTTCACACCCGAAAAGGTCATAGAGATAGAACAGTCTCTCGGTGCCGATGTAATAATGCAGTTTGACGTATGCTCCCCATACCCCTGCGATTACCGCGACGCAAAAGAAAATATGGAACGTACTTTGCGCTGGCTCGACCGATGTCATGACGCATGGACAAACGATGATCAGGCACTCTTCGGCATAGTTCAGGGCAACATGTATAAAGACCTTCGCAAGGAAAGTGCACTCGCAACGGCATCATTTGAGGATTGTCCCGGTATCGCCATCGGCGGTCTTTCCGTAGGTGAGCCGAAGCCTCTCATGTATGAGATACTCGATGATCTCATGCCGCATATGCCGAAAAACAAACCGCGGTATCTCATGGGTGTAGGCTCGCCCGATTGCCTTATCGAAGGCTTTATCCGCGGAATAGATATGATGGACTGCGTTCTGCCCACGCGGATAGCGCGAAACGGTACGGTAATGACGAGCCACGGCAAGCTTGTAGTGCGCAACGGTCAGTACAAGGACGACCCGCGCCCGCTTGACGAAGATTGTGATTGTTATGCGTGCAAAAACTATTCACGTGCATATATACGGCACCTGCTTAATGTCGGTGAGATCATGGGTGCGCGGCTCGCTTCATTGCACAACATCCGTTTTCTCCATAAGCTCACGGAAGACCTCAAGCAAGCCATTTGGGAAAACAGATCTCTTGATTTCAAAAATGATTTTATGAAAAAATACGGATATGAGTGATTTTACCAAAATTTCACTTGTGAAAAACGCTCTTATCTGCTATTATATATGACAAGAAAACGAAAGGAATGTATTTTAAGATGACAGTTGGATTTTTGGAAGAAACAGCTCCCGCCGCATCTGGAGCTCTCGGAGGACTTGAAAGCTCATTGGGTCTTATCATAATCATGGTCGTTATGATCCTGTTTATGTGGCTCTCGGGCAGAAAGCAGAGAAAACGTCAGAAAATGATGCAAGAGCGCAAAAACAACCTCAAGAACGGCGATCGCGTAATGATGGATTGCGGAATTTACGGTGTTGTAAAGGAAATAAAGGATGATATCGTAACGATTGCCGTAGGACCAGATGAAGTTAAGCTTGTGTTCAATAAGGCAGCTATTTCCGTTGTCGAATATGATGATGACGAGGTAGACCACAGCCGCGAGCAGGCAAAAGACATGGAAAAATAATTTAGAACTTAATACATCGGCGCGCATCGCTTTTCCGGCGAATGCACGCTTTTTTTGTATTTTTCCACACTTTTATTGCCTTTTATCAACGTTATAAAAAATGTATAAAATATACAATGATGGAATTGTTAATTTTTTGAAATCTCTTGCAAATTTCCGTCAAGTGTAATACTTTTTTAATAAACTTGCTCAACAACCTTATCCACAGACAAATCCCCCGAAAACATAGGTTTTTTCGCAAACCTGTGGATAACCCGCAAAGTGCCCTGCAAGTTTATCCACAATTTGACCCGCTATATTACGCTACATATGAACTTATCCACAGATATTGCAAAAGTTATCCACAGATGTGGATAACTCAAAGCTGATGAATTTTTTCCTGCACTAAAGTATTATGTCAAGCACTTTTTGATTTTAAGTAAAAATTCTTTTGGTATTTTTATACGTTTTGTATGCTATTTATACTGTCTGATGATTTGTTCGACCCATTCTTTATCGGGACTCTCAACTGTTGAAAGCGGAGCGCCGTTTGACAGCGGTGTATCGGTCATAAACATGAATATTTTCATATTCCTTTCCTCGTTTGCTTCAAGGCGCGCGTAAAACAACGCATAATCATTATAGTTTTCCTTGAACGCCAACACCGTAAAAGTTCCGAAATCGCACGGGAGTTGTTCCTTGCTGTTCTTTATTATCGGTACTTCGAGCTTTTGTGTATGTCCGTCACTGTCGGTAATACTCTCTCCCCCGCTTTCCGGTAACACGACGCGAACACCTTCCACCGGCAACCCATTCAAGCCGTCAACTACGGTAAAGCTTACCGTTCCGGTTTCGCGGTTTACGTTTTCGGCAGTTCCGCATCCAGTCAATACGACGCACATCAATAGAATAACAAGCTTTTTCATAAAATCATTCCTTTCTGACTAATAATATTCGCGCATAATTCAAAATAGCCCATTTACAAAGAACGAATTTAATGTTATAATGTAAAAAAAACAAAAGGAATGCGAGCTCATGAGAAAAATTTTGATTTATATTCTTGCTGTAATGCTGTGTATCTCCTGTGCAATCACAGTATCGGCGGCAAACGAAGAGGTCAACAAGATAGATGCCGTGACTTCCACATTTGAAGGTATAACCGATATCAAGCAAACAAAATGGTATAAGCTGATAGATGCAAGGGGTGATTCTTCCATTTCAGCCGCTCACTATGACAATATCGCCATCAAGACAGACGGAGGTCACAGCGGAAACAATTACCTTTCCATGACCGCGGAGCAATCGTGGTATTCTCCTTCGATAAACATTTACCCGTTTTTAAAAGCGGCCGGTGGCGGGACATATATCCTTTCATTCTGGTATCGTTGTTCCGCATCATATTCGCCAAGAAATTTTGTTCTTGTCCGTTCACGCAGTGAAGACGTGTTTGAGAATGAAACCTATGGAATAGACATTCAACCCCGCAACGGCAACAACTTCTACGGTTATATCAACGGCACTTATTCCGATCCGGACGACAACGGCTGGAAATGCTTCGTTTCGGAGCCGTTCGACGTTGAGGATGAGTTGCTTGCAGACGAGCATTGCTGGTGGTTTTGTGTGGACAGCCTGCCGAGCAATGAGTTCACATACGATATTGACGATTTCTGCATCGCCGCCGAGGACGAATTTGACGATCCGACTTATGTTGAAGAAGAAAAGGTCGTTACCGATCTGACGTATCTGACCGACGACGTTAAGAACAATGTCATTGATGCCGTTGAAGTCACCGCCCCACCGGTAGCCACTCCGACGCCTGACGCAAATGTCACTCCCGATGCTCCACAACGTGATGATGCCAACAGTACCTTTGATGCGACCGCTTACATAATAGGTGCGATCGTACTTATCGCCTGCCTCGTCGTGGCTCTCACCGTGACAGTGCTGATAAAAAAGAAAAACAAGTAATTGCGAATGTCACAGGTAGATAAGGATGTTTTTTGATTTTCAAATATGCGGAATATTGACAAATCCCGGTTTGTCTATCTAAACCTCTATAATCACTGTATTTATCGGGCTTTTCGCCATTTATGTTTTCGTTATTTATGTATTTTCCCTTGTTTTTGCCCTTATGAGCAAATTCAAGGGAAATTTTTTACCCGCCGACCACTTTGTCCAGTAATCTTGCGGAGGAGCGTTTCCCTTCCTTTGTTGCGTGAGCGTAGATATTCATCGTTGTGAATATCAAATATCCTCACTTGTTTCACTTTTATGGCGATATTGGGGAATATCGGCGTTTTTGTCGATAAGTTTGTAATAGATGTGAATTTCTCTCGGTTCTTTACTGTATCTGCCGGGGCATTCATCCACCGTCACAAACTCAATCAGTTCCGTACACATTTCCCGTGTCAGACGATCCGGAAGATTTACCCGAATCTTTTCCGGTATCCTTTCCGCCCGATTTAGCGGAGCCGTCTTTACTGCTGCCGTCGGTTCCTGCACCTACGGTAACTTTCGGCTTTTTATTATCCTTTTCGGTTACAATTTCGCCTTCGGTCTTTTCTTTATCGGTATTTTCCGCTGTGTCGGTAGTTTCTTCCTTTTCCGTTTCGGTAACAGAGGATGTGTGTGTCGGTGGTTTCGGAGTTGTCTTTTTCCTTATCCTTGCCTCCGCAGGAAGCAAGGGCAAAGAGCATTACAAGAGCAAGTAATACCGCAAAAATCTTCAAAGTGGTCTGTTTCATCATTCTGCTTCCGCAGGGGTGTTGTAATCGACTGTTGCCTGATAAAATTCATACAGTGCTCTCATAGCATCAATCGTGTTTTCACTTGCGTTATGCTGTACCGCCAGATTGCAATAACTGAATGCCGAAAGGGTAAATGTCACATCGTTTACGGTGATTTCGTATTTATTCTCTAAATTCAGGGCATTGATGCCTTCAATGAAGATTTCATAATTGTTTTCAAGGCGTTGGCTCTCTTTTACTTCCACCGCTTCGCCGTTGACGGTGACTGTCGGCTTTTCGGTAAGAGAAAAATACAAATAAATGCCGGTTTTATAGTCAAGCCGCATAGACATCGAAAACTGATTGAATATTGCCGTATGGTTTTGCCATTTGATTTCATAGTTATCAAAAACGGAAGTATCAACGGTGGGAGCATAAAGCTCGGTCGTTTCTTTATAATCTTCACCGATTACCCAGCCGTTGGCCTCACTGCAGGCAAGCTGGGCGAAGTGTCCGTAGTTGATAAGTGTTTGGGCGACATTCTTTTCCGCATCGGTGGCTTTATTATCCTCCTTCAGGAGTTCTACATAATCTTCCGCAGAACAGGATTTTTGGGCAAGAATACTGCCGTCAGTATCGTAAACCGTCAGCATTACCTGCTCGGACAGTTCGATTGCACTTAAATAGTATGTAGCCATATAACGACGGGTACTGCTGTCCTGCGGATAGTCGGTAATATTCTTAGTGATCGGCTCTTCGTCCATAAATGTGAATTCCATAGTGCCGCTTCTGTATTGTCTGTCGACATACACATAGAATGTAAGACCGATTTCACCGTTCAATACAAGGCTGAGTCCGTTAATTTTGACATTTTCGTTGATCGGAACGATAGGTGTTTCCGTGCCGTCTGCAAATGCGGTAATGCCGGATACAAACATCATTTGCAAAATCAGAATGACTGCGAGTAAAATACTGATACTGCGTTTTCCTTGAGTTTTCATTATCTTCACCTTTCTTTTGGTTGTTTTTTCTTTAACTTTCGGATTACGGTTCAAAAAATTTGAGCCGTAAGCTGAAAATTAAAAGGGATTCCCCACGGGGATGAGGGGATACCTGCACCCCCGTGGGGTTAAAAATTTGTTAAATTAACCAACTGGTGTCATTTCGCCTTCATGCGGAATTTCTTCCGCCGGATCACCGCTTGTGGTGATGATATCCGTTTCGGTCATGTGAATGACTTGGAGTTCGGAGGCTTCAAATTTCTTTACGTTTTTTCGTTTTCCATTCTCATTCTCCTCCGTTTCTCTTAACCCTGTGTTTTGGCATATTCGCAAGCCGCTTCATAGTATTCATAGAATGCCGCCATAGCATCCACCGCGAAGGTGTCTGTGTCTTCGCTGTGCGCCAATACGACGGAATTGCAGTATGCGAACACAGAGCCGGTAACGGTGACCGTGCCGTTTATCGTAACCTCGATATCATCGTCAAGCTCGGTCGCGGTGATATCCTTGACAGATACGATATAGATATTGTCCTTGTAAAGCTTGATTTCGACCTTCTTGTTCTTGCCCGTTTTTGTGTTCACAGCCGTTGCCGACAGCTCAGCGCCGCCGTTCACGGTCACATAGTAGTTGAGTGACGTTGCGGCATCGAAGTAAACCGTACTGCCGTAGAGTGAAATATCTGCGGATGTGCCGGAGACCTGAACGGTGAATTTTGCAAGGGCTTCCTTTGCAACAGCAACATTGATATCGGCATCGCCGTATTTATTCATTGCCGCGTAGCCGCCATCGCCGATGGTCACATTTTTGTGGATGCTTGCAAGGTAGCTTTGCGCATAATGACCGTAGTTTGCTATCTTCTTTGCAAGAGCCGCCGCCTTGACCCCGTATATATCCGGGTTTTCGACAAGCTTTGCAATGTACTGCGCAACGGAATATTCCTGAATATACTCAATGCCGCCAAGGGTGAAGGTTGCCGTAACGGTCTCATTCATTTCAAGGGCAGTCAACGGAGTAGAGAAGTAATATTTTTTCTCGTTTTCGTCATACTTCGCATCCGCGCAGTTTAAGGTCACTATCCTGCCGCCGATGTCAAAGGTCATCGTACCGTTCTCTATCGCTTCCTCGTTGAGATCCATATAGAAGTTGATCGAAATATCACTGCTGAGGGTAAGGGAGATGCCGGTGTATGATATTCCCGAGATGATCTCGCCCTCGTTATCGCCTGCGGTGTTGTAAACATACTTTTTGTAGCCGCATTCGGAGCAGGTGTATTCTGTTACATTGCCGTTCACGACACCCTCGTCGAAGGTGTGTTCAGCCAAATCAGAGAAAATATTTGTATGCTCGCAAGTAGCATTGTGCCAATGGTAATAGGGGTCACAGCTCCAATTTTCGGAGAATGTATGCGTATGTTCGTGCGCCTCGCCGGTGAGTTTTTCGATCTCGGCGATCCACTCGTTGCGGAGTGCTGTTACCAATGCAACAGTATTGGTATTGTCATTCTCAATATCCGCCTTTGCGGCATTTACAAGGAGTGTGACCGCTTTGCCCGGATTTTCACCCGCCGCCGCGTCGATCGCCGCTATTGCGTCTGCCTTTGCAAGATACACAACCTCGTGTCCGCAACCTATACAGATATAATTTTCATCCACCGTGTGGTCTTCCTGTTCATAGCACACCTGACAGTAGTGCTCCCAATCACTGAAGTATTTCCAATTATGTCCGTTTGCCGGAAGCATACCGCCGCCGTTTTCTACAGTGGTGTTAAGCCATACATTGATATCGGTTATTTTTTTTGTACATTCCCAATCCTCATAATAGTTTCCAATGTACTCGTAATATCCGAGAGTGCCGGATTCGGTACAGGTTGCCGCTTTGCCA
>JAZRXI010000056.1:0-3872 GCA_045600145.1 Clostridia bacterium
CTTACGGTGATGATGTCAATTTTGGTCATGTGGATGAATTTGAATCCGGGTTTCTCGTAAAGCGATTTCTTATTTTTGTTTTCTTTCATTCCGTTATGCCTCCGTTAAATATTCGATAGCCGCTTCGTAATACTCATAGAACGCCGCCATAGCGTTTACGGCAAAGATGTCTTTGTCGCTTGCACCGTCAAGGCTGTGTGCCTGTACAACGGAGTTGCAATAAGCGAACACAGAGCCGGTAACGGTGATATCGTTGTTTATCTTAACTTCGATATCATCTGCAAGCTCGGTAGCGGTGATATCCTTAACCGATACGATATAGATGTTGTCCTTGTAAAGCTTGATTTCAACATCTTTGCTCTTGCCCGTTACGGTGTTTACAGCGGTTGCGGTCGGTGCTGTGCCGTTTTCAACGGTTACATAGTAGTTGAGTGCCGTCGCACTGTCAAAGTAAACCGTAGAGCCGTAAAGGGAGAGATTCTCCAATTCGCCGGAAACCGTAACCTTGAAACCTGCAAGGGCTTCCTTTGCTTTTGCAACATCGATATCCACATCGCCGCATTTGAACATTTCCTCATAGCCGTTTTCACCTATCACTACATTGGTATGAATGCTTTCAAGATAAATCTGTGCATAGTGACCGTAGTTGGCAATTTTCTTTGCAAGTGCCGCCGCTTTTTCGCCGTACTTATCGGGATTACCGATAATGGTTTCAATGTACTCCGCAACGGAATATTCCTGAACATACTCCACACCGTTATAAGTGAATGTTGCCTTTACGGTCTCGTTCATTTCGAGAGCAGTAAGCGGGGTTGAGAAATAATATTTCTTTTCCGTTTCGTTATACTTTGCATCGGTGCCTTTCAGTGTAACGATCCTGCCGCCGATATCAAAGGTCATTGTGCCTTTTTCTCTTGCCTCGTCGGTAAGATCCATATAGAAGTTGATGGCTATATCACTGCCGAGGGTGAGGGAAATGCCGGTGTAGGTTGTTCCGCCGATAATTTCGCCCTCGTTATCGCCTGCGGTATTGTAAACATACTTTTTGTATCCGCATTCGGAGCAGGTGTATTCTGTTACATTGCCGTTCACGACACCGTCGCCGAGGGTGTGTGCGGCAAAGCCGGAAATCAGACCGTTGCAGTCACATTCCTCAGTATCGCAGATGCAATCATGCCAGTGGTAATAGGGGTCACAAGTCCAGTTCTCCGAATATGTATGCTCGTGAACGGGTTCTTCCTTAATTTCCACCTTTTCATATCCGCATACAGTGCAGGTGTAGGTGGTTTTGTTGCCCTCTGTCACGCCTTCGCCGAAGGTGTGCGCACCGAAGCCGGAGACGAACTCGGTATGCTCGCAGGAGGCATCGTGCCAATGGTGGGTCGGACTATTGCTCCACTCGTCCGAGAAGGTGTGCTTATGTTCTGTATCGCCAATGCGGTTAAGTACCGCTCCAAAATATATCGAGTTCTGTGTCACGCCGTTCTGCTCGTTATAGAAAACCATCTCATCACCCACGACATAGCTTCCCGCAGGAATATCCGTAACGTCATGGAAAATTACATTTTCTGTCAAAATCTCTACTTCGAGGTTCAAAAATGTTTCTATTGTCTCATTTTCAATCTCAATGTAATCTTCATCATCGAACACGGGCTGTCCGTTCACAAAAGTCTCGGTGTTCCATATTTTTGTACCGGTATTACCAAGAATTGTTCTTTCTGCATAACCGTAAGAATAAATAGTAACCAGACTGATTTCGTTACTGTTAATTGTTATTGTGACGGAAGTCCCTGAACTGTTAATTCCGCTGTAAGTTCCCCCGACGGTGCCGATTATATCCCGCAGGGTGAGTGGCTCTGTATCGCCAATGCGGTCGAGTACCACATATTCCGCATCTACCAGCGCACACATCTTCTGCGTCTTGTTATTTACTTCATCGTAGAAATAGGCTTCGAGCCACTTCAAATAATAGCTGCTTTCGGGAACAGTGATCTCGCCGAAGCTGCTCTCATCTTTCGTAAGATCTACACCGGAGGCTAAATAATCTCCTATCGTAATCGGGTACTCAACGCCGATGATGCCGCCGTACTGCGGAGTATTGCCGCTAAAATTGTAGGTCGTATATTCTGTTGCGCCGTTTTTATTTATGACCGTTTTTCGAGCGAAAGGCTCAAAAACATTTTCCACAATGGGAAGTGATATCCATTCCACAATGATCTTATTCTCGCCCAGATAGTATTTAGTGGTCAGCTGCTTCGTATCGTCGGTGGTAGTGCTTGAGTAGGTGCCGCCTATTTTGCCGATGATATCGGCAAGCGTCATGTCTGCCTCTTCGAACATCGCTTCTACAGTGACATCATAGGCAGGCATGGTGAAGGTAAAAGTGCCGTTATTGCCCGGTGTCGGATGGATCACGTTCAATGTAATGTATTCGTATGTTACATTAAGACTATTCAGCACAAGAGCATAACCGCTGTCGGGCGTGACGGTTATCGTCACCGTATCGCCCTCGGCAGCTTTAGCCGGCTCCACCGTTACCGTGCCGTGCTCGGTGGGCTTCACTGTGATAGTAGGCTCTTCGACTTCCCTCGTATACTCCATATTGTCAAAGAACAGTTTTTGAGTCTTAGCGTTTTGCATATCGCAGAATAAGACGAACAGTTCCTCTCCGTCCCCTATGTCTGCCTCTAAGAAATAGCTTCCGGCAGGAATGACGATGGAAGTACCCTCAAGCGTTGTCTCATCTTCAGAAAAGAATACTTCAGAATTCAGGATATTTTCCACCGTGACTGTTTCATCTGTCCTAAACGGATCACCGTATTCAGTTTGGGAAATATCCACGATGACGTCCCAGCACTTCATACCGTCGGCATCAAACTGCGTTTTTTGGGCTGCAAGCAGTTCGCCGTCGTGGTCATCCGCAAACATCTTATTTTCGAAACTGATCACGTCGCTCCCCACCGTAAATTCACCGTGATGAGTTACATTGCCAATGTTATCGTAATACACTGACATATCATAGCTGTACGTTCCGCCGACGGTATCGAGAATATCCCGCAGGGTGAGGGTTTCGGACGTACCGCCATCCGCAAAGGCAGTGATTGCCGATAGCGGAATGATGCCGACGATCATCATGACCGCAAGCAATAGACTGATAATTTTCTTTTTCATAATTTTTTACCTCGCTTTTGAAAAGTTTTAAGTTTTTAAGTTTTCAGTTTTCAGTTTTCAGTTTTCAGTTTTCGGTTTTCAGAATAAGAACCGTCAGCATTTTACTGATTTCGTTGAGCGTTGAAAGTGCCTGTTCAACATCTTTATCATGCAGCATTTTCAGTTGTACGCAAAGCAACAACTGCGTTTCGATTTCTATACAAGAACCGTTGGCTATCGACAAGAAATGTGAAAAATCCTTAGAGGTTTTTCTGCCATGCCCTTCTGCGATGTTTGACGGTACGGATACCGCCGCTCGCCGTAACCGGTCAGATAAGCCGTACAATTCGGTTTTCGGCAATTTTTAGGTAAGATTATAAATGACACCTGCCAAATCCATACTTTTTTGCCAAACCGTTAATTCTTTATAACTTTTCCATGCCATACTATGCTCCTGAAAACTGAAAACTCCCAAAAGGGTATAATTTCCCTTACCCATATATACGCACAAGTAGTATAGCATATTTTTATTATAAAATCAAGAGTTTTCGGCTGCTTTCTGCAAAGATTTCGCAGAAAAATCGGATTTTCGTCAAACTTGCGTTTTGTATGACAATTCCCCGTCTTGAAGCAGAGTTTTCTGTCTCAAAACGGGGATGATTTGTGTTATTCGGGCAACTTGAACCTTGCCACACACTTACTTGATGTGCCTTCTTTCCGTT
>JAZRXI010000057.1:0-23535 GCA_045600145.1 Clostridia bacterium
TGCAGGAACATATATTTTATCCTTTTACACACTCTCTTGTGTCATTGCGAGGAGCGTTAGCTCCGTGGCAATCCATGCTGACGCAAAAGTAACTTTTTGCCAAACATGGATTGCCTCGCATCCTGCGGATGCTCGCAATGACACGATGAAGTTTTTCGGAATGATTACTTTGTTTCCTGCCCGTACTTTAATGTGTATAACGATGCGTCGGGGACGCCGCACCATACGGTCAAAGCGACGCGAAGCGCAATAAAAGTTTTTGACCCGCTTTTTTCAAAAAGCGGGCAGGGGTGCAGGGGGACGGAGTCCCTGCGGATAAAAAAATCCCGCGGCAAATGTCGCGGGATCGGTGTGTATGAAGTATTATTCGAATATCGTTCCGATTTTGGCGTTCTGTATGGTGCGAACGGTTTCGAGCGCCTGCGCGGAGGTGATGGGGTAGGGCTTGTTGTTGCGGAACGCTTCGTAGAAGTAATCCCAAACGACGTCCGTTCTGTCATAGGGGTCGAACTCAACGGTTTCTTCTTTCCAAGCAAGCGTTTCGTTGTTGCCGAACGATGTGCCGCTGCCGGGTGTTGACGGATCGGCAACGACAGGGGGAAGCTCAATGGCGGGATCAAGATACTTGAGCTTGAAGGTGTTGCCCTCGCTCACAAGACTGCCCTTTGAGCCGTATATCATGTACTCGGGTGTTTTTACGGCTACGCCGCCGCTTATCTCCATGTCAACGATCCTGCCGTTCACGCCCTTGAACACCAGTTTGATGTGGTCTTCGGCATCACCGACAGCCGCAATGCGCTTGATATCGGAGAACATCTCCGTGTACGCGCCGCCGCAGAAGTAGATAGAGTGATCGACGATGTGCGGTCCCCAGTTAAGAAGCTGTCCGCCGCCGAACTCCTTTATCGTCTGCCAGTCGTTGCGGCGCTGATACTCATTACGCGTGAGCTTTATTTCGTAAACCTCGCCTAAAATGCCGGAATCAATGATTTCGTTCACCTTGATGAAGCCTACCTCGAAACGTCTGTTGTGACGCACGAATATTCTCGGACCTGCGGGCTGACTGCCGAGCTTGATAAGCTCCTTTGCCTGCTCGTATGTTTCGCAGAACGGCTTTTCGACAAGCACGCTCTTGCCCGCGAGCAACGCCATCTTTGAGTGCTTGTAATGGTCGCACGAGCGCGTTGCGATATCAACGACCTCGACCTCGGGATCGTTTATCATATCCTCGATATTGTCATAGGTCTTGCAGTTGAATTCCTCTGCATATTTTTCGCATCGCTCGGGAATGAGATCGCATGCGGCAACGACGGTGAATTTGTCGGGGCGGGCTTTAAGGCATTCTCTGTGTACGGACATACCTATTCTTCCCAAGCCTACAACGCCGACTTTTATTGGTTTTGACATAATTTTCAACTCCTTATTTTATTAAAAAGATTATTTTATTTTTCTCTATGGTAAAGTTGTCTGAGATTTTTTGGGTTTCTCTGTCGCGCCAAACATCCGAAAGCTTCAGATCATAGCTTGAATCGGAAAGATTCGACACAACGAGATATATGTTTTCGTTTACGAACATCGACGCGGCAATGTTCGCATGAAGCGGCGAAAGGATATCCTTACAGCGCTCAAGTCCGATATACGCGATAGAGTTTTCCTGCGTCATGGGCGTGTACAGCGCGAGATACTTTGCCCATACCTCCGGCTCACGGGGGTCGTCGGGGATCGACGACCACAGACTGTATGCGAACGGTCCGTCGGGGTGCGAAGCGTTATAGTTACGCACGTTTTTGAAAAAATCCTGTTCGTCACCGCCAAAATATGTCACATTCGGCAAATCGACATTGTTGCCGCGAAGGGGACGCCCCGTTTTCAGAAGCGGGAACTGCATGAACGGCACGACCGATGCAATGTATTCCTCAAGCGATTTCGACGCATCAAAGTGCCTGTCCTGACACGGTACGACATATGGCTCGTAGTCTTTGCCGATGCCTATTCCGCCCTCTATCCATTCGCCTATCCACAGATAATCACAGACCTTGTCGCGGCACGGCGGAGCGTTGTTGCGGTCACAATGAAGCTTGTATATGCCGCCGCGCTTTTTAACTTCGGAATATATCTGCGCGAGCAGATCCTCGACCTCGGCATCGTAGAAGCCTGCAGGCAGTACACCGTCAAGATAGCTGGTTTTGTCGTAGCCCCAATCGTTGTAAATGCCGTCAAAGCCGTATTCGTCCATCACACCGAGAGTTTTCGGAATGATGAACTCGCGCCATGCGCCGATGCCGTGACAGCCCTTGGTATATGAAAAACAGTTAAAGCTCCAAACATCCTTGACGCGCGAGAACTCGTCACGCCAATCGGGGTCGGTGATTTGAAAGTATCCCGACGAAACGTATGCTATGACCTTTATTCCGTTTGCGTGACAGAGCTCAATAAAATCCTTCATGCCCTGTCTGTCGACTGCGTTGAATTTGTCGCCGCCGTAGAGCCGCACGGGATCGTTCCAATCCTCATGAACCTGAATGAGCTTCACACCGTCACACGCAAGCTTTTCGATGAGCTTTTTGTCGTATTCCGTCGGTGCGACGGATATTTTTTGGGGATAATCCCCCAAATTGTAATTCGCCTGCCCGGGAATGTAATCGCGTACACGGATGCGGCGGTAGTATGATATGTTTGAATTTTCGGCATGCGCGATGTTGTCTATGCGCAGTTGCTGTGTGCCCTGCATCAGTTAAACCCCAATGATTTCAGATAGCCGTAGCTCTTTTTAAGACATTCGAACGGATCGTCATCATAGCAGTAATCCTGCTCGACGAGCGCGTATTCGGTACCTGCTTTTTCGGCGGATGCGAGTATCTTTTCAAAATTCATATTGCCGAAGCCTATCGGCGACATACGCTGTTCGATCATGAGCATTGTAAGATCCTTGAGGTGTATGCAGGGAACACGTCCCGAAAGCTTTTCAAGCCATTCGCACGGATTGCCGCCGCCGACCTGAACCCAATATGTATCGAGCGTAAAGCCGAGATCCTCTTTCGGAAATGCGTTGACTATCTTATCAAAAAATCTTTGACCGTCCTTGTCGCACCCAAATTCAAAATGGTGGTTGTGGTACATGAGATATGCACCGTTTTCTCTGAACTGCTTTGCGATGGGCTTGTATTCTTCTATAAAGCTGCCGATATTTTCAAGCCCCCAAGCGCCCTTGGGAAGTGAGCCTAAACCGATATATTTGCAGTTGTATATCTTGTGCTCGGCAACGGTTTTTTGAGCATTTGCGAACGATTCGTCACTCGGATGGGTTATTGCGCAGACAAGACCGTTCTTGTCGAGCTGTTCCTTGAGCCATTCGGGCGCATACGGGCATACGCCCGAAACCTGAACTACCTTATAGCCGATATCCGCGAGCTTTTTTAGCGTGAGAGCAAAGTCATCAAGCGTCTTACAGTAGTCGCGTACGGTGTACATTTGCGCACCTATTTGCATGATTTGAAGTTCCCTTTCTTTTTATATTTCATTTTCTTCCGGCTTTTTTCTGTCATGCCGGATAAGAGCTATTATTATTGACGCCATTGCGAGCAGTTCGTTGAAAATCGCTGCGTATGCGCCGGTAAAAAGTGCATATATTATCCAACACGGACCGGCAAACAGCGATATCAGACGGATATACTTTTCTTTTTTCATCCATAGTGCGACGGTGGAAAAAACTGAGCCCGCTATCGGCAAAAGGCTTATCCAGCCCGCCCAAGAAGATATTCCGGATCCCACCATCGCCGCAATGAACAGGATAAGCCACAGCTTGGATGATGCCCATTTTTTGCCGTTGAACGAAAAGATGAGCGTGCGCAGAAATGATATCACATCAAGATATCCGCCCGTAAAGGCGCCGATGAGAAAATATTGTAACGCCGACATCAGGCTTGCACTCATCTGCGAGAGCATTATGTATTTCCGCTTTTTGAATTGGAACGACAAGAGCGCAAGCACTATTGCCGCGAGGCCTGCAAGGTATGAAGCTATTTTCATTATTTCACCGATATTCTTTAGACTCCATCACATTATAACAAATCAAATATGATAAATAAATTGCGATTTTCAACATAAACATTGCATTTTTTACTTTTCTATGATACTATATAATAAAAAAAGGAAGAAACGCATGTTTAATTGTTCGAGAGAGGAAGATTTCAAAATTTCTCACGGCGTGATAAAAAATCCGCTTATGGCGGAGTTCAACAGACATTTTCACCGCGAGCATGAAATATTGCTTCATATTTCGGGTGATGCGGACTACAGCATCGACGGAAGCAGATACACACTGCGTCCGTTCGACCTGTTACTGATACCGTCCTCGATGTATCATTTTGCGATACCGTTATCCGACAGGCGCTATGAAAATTATGTCATCAACATAGGCTCCGGCTTCACGTCTGAGGAAAAACTTGAAAAACTGTTTTCGCCGCCGTATGTTATAAATATAGGCGATGATGCACTTATCAAGGGAATGTTTTCATTGCTTGATCGGTGCAGTGAGAGCTACACGGAGGAGGATTTTGCCGAAGCCGCAAGGCACATAGTGCATGAGATACTTATATATGCGAGCTATAAGCCGAAAATGGGGCGAAGCGGCAGTACGGATGATATCATCGCGCGCATCACGGAATTTATCGGAGCAAACCTCGAACGTGAGTTGAACGCGGATATCATAGCGCGCGAGCTGAGCTTTTCACGTTCGTATATACAAAACAGATTTTCACAGAGCATGGGAATAGGACTGAAGCATTACATAAACCAAAAAAGGATATACGCCGCGCACAGCGATATCAAAAACGGACTTTCACCGTATCAGGCAGCAGATAAATACGGGTACGGAAATTATTCGTCGTTTTTCAGACAGTATGTGAAAATTTTCGGAGAATCTCCGCAAAAAGCCAAAAAACAAACGGCGACGGTATGAGTGCATCATGCCGTAAGTACATCGGAAAGAAAAAATAAAATAAATTTTCGAAAAAATTGTCAAAAGTGTTTGACAGTTTGTATGATTGTTTGATATAATTCTTGTGTGAATTTGAGAAGTAACTCTCGCAATCGAGGGGAGGGATATTGATGTCAGAGATCCATGTCGGCGAAAACGAGTCATTGGAAAACGCTCTTAAGCGCTTCAAGCGTAAATGTGCGCGTGCAGGCGTGCTTGCAGAGGTTCGCAAGAGAGAACACTATGAAAAGCCCAGCGTAAAGAGAAAGAAAAAGGCTGAAGCGGCAAGAAAGAGAAAGTATTGATTTTTTCGTATGCTGAATGACCGGTAGTTATGCTATCGGTCATTTTTCTCTTTTGGCGCTCATAGAATCTTTTGAAAGCATGCAAAGCCATGCCTTTGTGACCGGCCATGAATACAAAAAAGCAAGGAGAAAAAATGAAACATTTCGATATTCTCCCGCCCGAGAGCGGCGGAGCGGTAAAAATCTCCGTGTGGGATGATGACGTTGCACAGGTAGAAAACCATGAAGGCATCGCCGATGTCAAGGATCAGTGCGTCAAAGTATGGGCGGGAGGCAGATTGCTTGCCGTAAACGGCGAAGATCTGACACTTGCGGAGCTTGATAGATACGTTTTGAAAATAAAAGGCAGAATTTTATCAATAGAGTATTTGACCTGAAAGGATAAATATGATAAAATTATTAAAAAGACATTTTGGAGCATGTGTCCGTGTGCGATTTACGGGACTGAATATCGGCAGAGTGCTGAATATCGCGCTTGAAAACAATATTGAGCTTGAAAACATCAGACGCACGGAATATGCTTGCATTGAAGCGGATATTTCACGCGGGGAATTAAAAAAGCTCAAAGGGCTGATAAACCGTGATTCGGTAAGGACTGACGAGCTGAAGCACGGCGGGCTTGCATACGTCGTTATGACAGCGGGACACCGTTACGCGCTGTGGGCAGGCGTCATTTTGTCGGTCATCTCCCTGACACTACTTTCGCAGAGGACATGGTTTGTCCGTGTCCACGGTTGCGATGATGCGGAGGACATCGTTCGAGCGGTAAAGGAAAGCGGGATGCTCGATTGGCATTTCAGGCTTGACGGTCGCATAGAAAACGCGCAGGCGGCGGTAAGTGCGTGCGATAACGATGTGCTGTGGAGCTCGGTATCGTATAAGGGCGCAAAAGTCGATGTGTATGTCAAGAAAAACACCGGCAAGTTGCAGAGTGATGACGGTGACAGCCATAATATAGTAGCCGCTAAGGATTGTGTCATACGTAATCTTATAGTTACCGACGGTACCGCGGCAGCGGTAAACGGACAGACGGTTTCAAAAGGACAGACACTTATTGAGGGCAGCATTACGCTCGGCGAAACGGTATATCCCGTAACCGCGTCGGGGCAGGCGCTTGCGAGTGTATGGTATTGCGCAGGTACCGACATCACGCCGGAAACCACTTATGAAAGCACGGGCAGAGAAATAAAAAAACGCACAGTTGAAATTTTCGGAATGAAATTCGCAACGGGCGAAAAAAATACTTTTGAAGATTTTACGGTATCGGAAAAAGAAGTTTATTGCGGGGCACTTCCGATAAGAGTTATCGACACGGTATACGTTGAAACAATACCGGTGAAAAAGACGTTTGATAGGGAAAAAGTAGTGCGCGAGGCGGAAAAAGCGCTTACGGCTTCACTGATGATACCTGAGAATGCGCGGATATGTGAGCAAAAAACCACGGTGACGGATACAGATACGGGTATTCGTGTTAGTGTTTATGTTGAGACCGTGGAGGATGTTGCCGAAAGGGGATAACGGATGGGACTTGTAAAAATCGACAAGGCGGAGTATCTTACGGAGCTTTTCGGAACGTATGATGAAAACATACGAATCATCGAGGATGAACTGAATGTACGGATATCATTGCGCGACGGCGATCTTTCTGTTGACAGTGATGACCCGCAAAAGGCAGAGGTCGCATTGCGTGTGATCGAACGGTTGATAAACCTGCTTTCGCGCAACGAGAAAATAGACCGCACGCGTATAAGATACGCGGTAGAGCTTGCCAAGGAGGGCAGGGACGAGCTTGTTGAAGATATAATGAGCGATGTCGTTGCCATAACCTATAAGGGCGCGCAAATACGTTGTAAAACGCTCGGTCAGCGCAAATACGTCCAGGCGATGCAGAAGAACACCGTGGTGTTCGGCGTCGGACCCGCGGGCACGGGGAAAACGTATCTTGCAATGGCGAACGCGGTAATGGCATTCAAGAATAAAGAGATATCGAAAATAATCCTTACCCGTCCCGCCGTAGAGGCAGGTGAAAAGCTCGGATTTCTGCCGGGCGACCTCCAACAGAAGGTAGACCCCTATTTAAGACCGCTCTATGATGCGATATACGAGATGATGGGCGTCGAAGCGTACCAAAAGCTTTGGGAGCGTGGCGCGATAGAGGTGGCTCCGCTTGCGTATATGCGTGGCAGGACACTTAACGATGCTTATATAATTCTCGATGAAGCGCAGAATACGACGATAGAACAGATGAAAATGTTTCTTACCCGTCTCGGAGAGGGCTCCAAAATGGTGATAACGGGTGACTTGACGCAGATAGATCTTCCCGACGGAAAGACAAGCGGTCTCAAGCATGCGATAAGTATTCTTGGAGGGATAGACAAGCTTCAGATATGTATGCTTACGGCGAAAGATGTTGTAAGGCATGAAATAGTGATGAATATTATCCGGGCATACGATAAAGGTACCGGACAAAAGAGGTAAATATGGCGCAGAAACGAAAAAAAACCAACGGCATCGCAACGAAACAGTACAGAGCAAAAAAGAGAAAGGACTTTTTTGCGCTCCTGTTCGCTGTGCTTACGTTCATATTCATATCGACAATGGTCATACTTGAAATCATTCCGGATACATACAGCGTCGGTGTGGGCGAGGCGGCAAAGGAAACGATATATTCCATAGCTGAGACCGAGGATACCGAGGCTACTGAACGTGAACGCGAAAAGGCACGCGCCGCGGTAGCGGATATATATGTAATAAACGAGAGGATAAGCAACACACTCGTATCATACTTTGAAAATACCGTTTTCAAGGGCTTTTCGGCGGTTGCGTCTTACGGATACGGTGTGCGCGGCGAAAGTATGGGCGACGAAGGCTATCAAGTAGCTTACGATACGCTCAAGGTAAGCTCGTTTGCCGAAAAAGAGCTTTCTTTCATGAAAGATTCTCAGAATGACAAAAGTGTAGAAGCAAAGGTCAGAAAAATAATGGATGCCGATCCGGCGGAGGTAAAAGCGCTCAAGGATTGGTTTATGCCGCAGCTCAAGGCGCTCCTTAACGGAGGAATAACAGATGCGGGACTTGACAACGTCAAAACGGGCTTGCAGGATGACATCATGGCTTGCAAGGATGCGGAAAATACCGACCTTAAAAGCATCCTTGCCGAAACTGTCGGGAAAAAGCTTGAATCAAACAGTGTGCTTGATACCGATGCTACCGAAAAAGCCCGTGAAAACGCAGCGAACGGAGTTCAGACGGTATATATCGCAAAGGGAACCGAGATAGTCACAAAGGATGAAATAGTTACTCAGGCACAGTACGATATGCTCAATAAAATGGGCATGCTCAAGGAGGGCGTCATACCCGTGCGACTGCTTGCCGGCTCGGTTGGACTTGTGTTTCTTTTGACACTTGCGGTCGTGTGGTATATACTGCTGTTTGAAAAAAGAAGACAGCGGTATCTTAAAAAAGTCGCACTGCTCTGTTTGCTCACGATAGCCGATATACTTATCTCGCTCGTGTTCAAGAGCGCCGGCTGGGAAATGATGATGAACACCGCAATGTGCGTTACGCTTATAGCGATATTCTTTGATGAACAGCTTGCCATCGTGATGAATACGGTGCTGTCCGTCTTGCTTGCGATGATCGTTTCCGGCAAAAACGACTTGTTCGGAATGGATGCTATAGCACTTATGATTTCAGCATATACGGGCGGTACGGCGGCAATATATGTATGCAAATTCGTGCGTGTAGCGGCGCGTATAAAGCTGTTGCTTCCCGGTACGGCGGCAGGCGTGGTGAGCATGTTCACCAATTTTATAGTGCTTTCGCTTGCGGGCAAAAGCACCGACTACTGTATCGTTTCGGCACTTTACAGCCTTGCGGGCGGAATCGTCGCGGCACTGTTCAGCACAGGTTCGCTGTCGATATGGGAGAGTATATTCAATCTGCTTACGCCGTCAAAGCTGCTCGAGCTGTCGAACACCGAGCTTTTGCGTAAAATAAGCGTGGAGATACCCGGCACATATCAGCATTCAGCGACAGTCGCCGAGCTTGCGGAAAATGCTGCAAAGGAAATCGGCGCCAATGCGTTGCTCGCGCGCACTGCGGCACTTTACCACGATATCGGTAAAATGCGTGTGCCCGAGTGTTATACCGAAAATCAGACCGCCGAGTCAAAGAATTTCCACGGCGCACTGTCGCCGCGCGAAAGTACCGATATGATATTCTCACATATTTCCGAGGGCGTTCAGATAGCAAAAGCGAACAAGCTTCCGAGAGAAATAGTCGATGTTATCCGTCAGCACCACGGCACGAGCGCGGTAATGTATTTCTATAACAAGGCAAAAGCGGCAGACCCGAACACGAAAATAGAGGATTTCCGCTATGCCGGGCCGAATCCGCAGACGAAGGAAGCGGGCATAATCCTGCTTGCCGATTGCATCGAGGCATCCGTGCGTTCTATGGACGATAAGTCGGCGGAGAAGGTGCAGGCACAGATAGAACGGATGTTCAAAGCACGCATGGAGGATGGGGAGCTTGATGATTGTGAGCTTTCGCTTAAGGATATCAATATCATCAAAAGCTCGTTCGCGTCAACTCTCGCGGCGATATATCACACAAGAATAAAATACGATAACGGACGGAAAAAGCAATGACGGAAGTAACTGATGAGCTTGAAACAGAAGAAAGTAAAGATTTTGCCTGTATCCTCGGACAAGTAGCAGACGCGGCGGCAAAGGATGAGCTTAAGCGCGATGACTTTGAAATCTCGGTGACGGTAACGGACGGTGCGACGATACGCGTCATAAACGCCGAACATCGCGGAGTGGATAAAGAAACCGATGTGCTTTCTTTTCCGCTGTGGGACAGAAACAGCGGTGAAGAACCGTTTGTGAATCCCGAAACCGATAATATCATGCTCGGCGATATAGTGATATCATTGCCGCGCGTAAAAGAGCAGGCGGAGGAGTACGGACACAGCATGCGCAGAGAAGCGGCATATCTGTGCGTTCATGGCACACTGCACCTGCTCGGCTACGATCATATGCAGGATGATGAAAAAGCCGTTATGCGCAGACGTGAAGAAGAAATACTTTCCGCATTAAAACTCACAAGGGAGGACTGAAAGAATGAAAATGACCGAAGAACTGTTAAAGGAATATACCGAATTTACGGCGAATCATGAAAGAAGTCATATACTTCAGTCTGCCGAATGGGGTAAGGTCAAAAAGGAATGGACTAACGAATTTGTCATAGTGCGTGACGGAAACGATAAGATATGCGGTACGATGAGCATCCTTATCCGCCATATACCGATGTTTCCGTATACGTTCATGTATGCACCGCGTGGACCGATATGCGACCTACATGATAAGAATGTCCTTGAAAAGCTTATAGCCGGAGCAAAGGAGATCGCGAAGCAGTATAAGGCGATGAATCTCAAAATAGATACCGATACCGAAATAACCGACACGGGATACGCCGATATAATGAAAGAGCTCGGCTTTAAGCTCAGAAACGACTATTATAATCTTGAAGGCGTGCAGGCACGTTTTCTGATGCGTGTCGATTTGAAAAACAAGACCGAGGAAGAACTGCTTGCGGGCTTTCACAACAAGACACGCTACAATATAAAGGTGGCGCAGAAGCACGGCGTCAAGATAAAGGTCGGCACTCGTGAGGATATCCCTGCATTCTTTGAGCTCATGCGGACTACGGGCGAGCGTGACGGCTTCATGATACGCGGCATCGACTATTTTTATCGAATGTATGACAATCTCGGAAAATACTGTCGCATATTTCTTGCTTATGCCGGTGATGATGAGGAGCATATGGAGTGCGTTTCCGGAACAATGGCGGGACTTTACGGCAACAAGTGTCTCTACCTTTACGGTGCGTCGGGCAACAAGTACCGCAACCATATGCCGAATTATTTGATACAGTGGGAAATGATACGCTGGAGTCTCGAAAACGGCTGTTCCGTTTACGACCTGCGCGGCGTGCCGGGGATCATCGAGGATGAGAACAATCCGATATACGGACTGTACAAATTCAAAAAGGGATTTGCGGGCGAGGCAACGGAGATGATAGGCGAATTTGATTATTATTTCAAACCGCTGAGCTTCAAAATCTTCACGTTTGCGGAGCAGACAATGAAGAAAATGCGCAAGGCAATTTCGCATTTGAAGTCAAAAAGATAAAAATTTTCAAAAAAAACCAAAATATCGTTTGACATACAGCCGAATGTGTGGTAGATTATTGTAGCTTAATATCGAGCAGTTTGTTTTTATTTTTGGGAGGTGCTGAAGATGGCAGTAGGACAGAGAACAAAAATCACTCTCGCTTGCACTGAATGCAAAAACAGAAATTACGATACAATGAAAAACAAAAAGAACAATGCGGAACGTATCGAACTTCAGAAGTATTGCAGATTCTGCAAGAAGCATACCTTGCACAAAGAGACAAAATAATTCCTTATTTTATTAAAGGTGTGAAGATTATGTCAGAGAATAACGAAAAAATCGAGAAGGCTGAAAAGACCGTTAAGAACGAGAAAAAGAAAGCAGCCAAGAAGGAAAGAAAGCGTCCTTTCCATGAGATGTTTTCCGAGCTTAAAAAGGTAAGCTGGCCCACAAAAGCTGATATCAAAACGTATGCCGCAAGTGTTATCATTTTTGTGGTAGTTTGTGCTGTGCTTTTGTTCGTAATGGATTTTGCGGTAACGAACTTCATTAAGTTGATCAGCGAACCCGACAAGCTTCCGGGCTTGCTGAACGGATGGTTCGGTATCGGAGGCTGATTTGATGAGCGAAGAAAACGAAGGTAAGTGGTATGTCATCCACACATACTCGGGTTATGAGAACAAGGTGCTTGACAGCATAACCAAAATGGTGGAAAATATGAGCCTTCAGGATTATATCTTCGAGGTGAAGATCCCCGTCGAAGAGGTAATGGAGGTCAAGAACGAAAAGCGTAAGGTAGTACAGCATAAGCTTTTCCCGGGTTACGTCATGGTCAAGATGATCCTGACGAAGCAAACCATGTATCTTATACGCAACACGCGCGGCGTGACCGGCTTCGTCGGACCGGGATCAAAGGTTCCGATACCGCTCACCAATGAGGAAGTGCGCAGAATGGGTATTGATAACGTCCGTGTCAAGGTGGATATTGCCGTCGGAGACCAGATCGTTATCGTATCGGGTCCGCTTGAGGGACAACAGGGCATAGTAGAAGAAATAGATGCCGTGCGCCAGAAAGTCAGCGCCAAGGTTGCGATTTTCAACCGTGACACGATGGTGGAGCTTGATTTCATACAGATCAAGAAGCTTTAAGGCACAGTATTTCGCGTGTGCGATATTGCGTGTGCAAAAAAACATCTCCGCAGCCGCGGAGGATTGCTCAATAAAACAATTAAGTATAATTGCGCTTTTGCGCCGATTATATACTGCCCGGCGTAGCTAAACGGGCAGGGTGGGAGGATGTAAAATTCACTAATGCATCCGTGTAACCACATGCACTTTTTCAGGAGGTGTAATTATGGCTAAGAAAATTACAGGTATCGTAAAGTTGCAGATCGTTGCGGGTAAAGCCACTCCGGCTCCTCCGGTAGGCTCGGTGCTCGGCCCTCACGGCATCAACATTGCCGGCTTCTGCAAGGAATTCAACGAGCGTACGGCTAAGGATACGGGCATGATCATTCCCTGTGTCATCACGATCTATCAGGACAGGTCATTCTCATTCATCACCAAGACTCCGCCCGCGGCAGTGCTTATCAAAAAAGCATGCAAGATCGAAAGCGGATCGGGTGTTCCCAACAAGAATAAGGTCGCAAGCATCACGAAAGCTCAGCTTAAAGAGATCGCCGAGATCAAGATGCAGGATCTTAATGCCGCAAATGTTGAAGCTGCAATGGCTATGATTGCCGGTACTGCTCGCAGTATGGGCGTTACGGTAGCCGACTGATTGCGTTATAAGAAACGCATAAATTTTGTGGGAGGGACGGTTTGAGACCGTACCGATATCACCACGAGGAGGTTTTTATAAGATGAAAAGAGGAAAAAAATATCAGGACAGCGTAAAGCTTATTGATTCACAGAAATTCTATGATCCCGAGGAGGCTATCGCTCTGTGCGTTCAGACCGCAAAGGCAAAGTTCGATGAGACCGTTGAGCTTTCGATCCGTTTGGGCGTTGATTCACGTCAGGCTGACCAGCAGGTGCGCGGCGTAGTCGTTCTTCCTCACGGAACAGGTAAGACTCTCCGTGTTCTTGTTATCGCCAAGGGCGAAAAGGCAGATGCGGCTCAGGCGGCAGGTGCTGATTTCGTAGGTGCTGAGGAAATGGTACAGAAGATACAGACCGAAAACTGGTTCGATTATGATGTTATCGTTGCAACACCCGATATGATGGGCTTGCTCGGACGTCTCGGTAAGGTGCTCGGACCGAAAGGCCTTATGCCTAACCCCAAGAGCGGCACCGTTACGATGGATGTTGCCAAGGCTGTTAAGGATATCAAAGCAGGTAAGGTTGAATACAGAGTCGATAAGACCAACATCATTCACGTACCTGTCGGCAAGGCAAGCTTCGGTGCTGAAAAGCTTAACGATAACGTAAATATGCTTATGGATGCCGTTATTAAGGCTAAGCCCGCGTCAAGCAAGGGTACTTACATCAAGTCGCTCACCATCTCAACAACGATGGGCCCCGGCATCAAAGTAAACAGCACTAAGTTTTAATAAAAGTGCTTGACAGTAAGTCGAAAGCGTTATATAATCTTTCTACAATTAAATGATCGCTGTATACCGTAGACAGCAGGTGAGATGATATCTCTTAATTTCCTGCCGAGGAATAGAATTTTTCTGCCCCCGTATGGTATATACGGGGGTTGTTTTTTTGAATAAATACGGAGGTTTGAAAATGTCAGTTAGTAAGGATGCCAAAATAGCTCTTTATGAAGAGATCAAAGACAAGCTCTCAAGAGCAAAGGCAATGGTAATCGTTGATTATACCGGCGTTACCGTTGAAGAAGTCACTCAGCTCCGTGCTACCTGCCGCGAGACCGGTGTTGATTACAAGGTTTACAAGAACACTCTCGTTGCAAAGGCTTGCAAGGAATTGGGCATCGAAGGCTTTGATGAGTACCTTAACGGTGCAAACGCATTCGCGTTCGGTTATGACGATGTTGTAGCTCCTGCCAAGGCTGTATTCGAGTTCGGCAAGAAAACAGAAAAGTGCCCGATCAAATGCGGTCTGATGGAAGGCAAATTCATGACTGCTGCTGAAGAAGAAGCTCTTGCAAAGCTTCCCGGAAAAGATTCGCTTATCGTTCAGCTTATCTGGACTCTTCAGGGCAATGTGCGTAATCTTGCTTATGCACTTAATGCTATCAAAGAAAAAATGGAAGCTTAATTAAATTAAAAAATTGGAGGAAATTTGAAAATGACAAACGCAGAAATCGTTGCGGCGATCAAGGAAAAGACTGTTCTTGAGATCGCTGAGTTGGTATCAATGCTTGAAGAGGAGTTCGGCGTATCCGCTGCTGCTCCCGTTATGGTTGCAGGCGCTGCAGGTGCTGCAGGCGCTGCTGCTGAGGAAAAGACTGAGTTCGATGTAGTTCTTGAGTCGTTCGGCGATAAGAAGCTCGACGTTATCAAGGCTGTTAAGGAAGCTCTCGGTCTTGGTCTTAAGGACGCTAAGGATCTTGTTGAGGCTGCTCCCAAGGCTCTTAAAGAGGGCGCTCCCAAGGATGAGGCTGAAGCTCTTAAGGCTAAGCTTGAAGAAGTCGGCGCTACCGTTACACTTAAGTAATTTGCTTTCGGTATCTTGCGGGGACATTCGTCCCCGCTTATTTTGTTTTGGGGGCGATTTAATTTTTATTGAATTTTCCCAAACACTTTGTAACAATATTCCGTAAAGGTGTTTCGAACGGTGATATAGTTATACTTCAAAATCCGAATCAGAAAGTAGCCAATCGACGGTGACGTCAAGAATTTTTGCAAGAATCGCTATTTCGTAGTCGGCAACAAAGCGCGTTCCTATCTCTATGCGGCTCACACTGTCTCTTTCGATAGCTATTCCATTGATTTGCATTTTTGCCGCAAGCTCATTTTGTGACATGTGTTTGCGTTTCCTCGCCAAATGAACTCTTTCTCCGCAAATGTTTTTTCTTCCGTTATAATCGTAAATTTTCATATTTTTTCTCCAAAATGTGTTATAGATAAGATTTTTCTTGACAATAACACAAAATTCGCTTATAATTGTGTTAAAGGTCAGCAAAATTAAAAAATTGGAGGAAAATAACTATGGAACAAAATAATGACCACAAATTTAAACGCTTTCTGTGCAGTAAGCTCGGCAAAGTAGCCATGATACTTATTATGTACATTATCGTACTGCTGATAGTCATGGCGATAATTAATACCGAGGCCGACATTATCCTTGTGCCGCTCATACTTATTTTAGCGGTATCGGGATGGAAAGCACTCACTAAAATCACACCGAACATCTTTCTTATTATGCCGATTGGCGGATGGCTTATTTATTTTTTAGTCAAAGGTGTGTTGTCGATTGCTATCGGTCCGTTTGTATTTCCGTTCGTAGTTGCTAAAAAAATAGCAGAATCGGTTCAGAGGTCGATTTCGGGTGAATAAGGAATTGACGGAAAAACTCCGTATTCTTGTTGATATGGAGAATAACAATTATTTGATGAATCGCTGCATCAGAAAGCTTGACGGCGAAATAGCTTCGTTGGGTATCCCGAAAAATATCCCGGAGCCGCAGGCAAAGAGTTGCGTGCTTGAAGACCGTGCGTTCGGTGCATTCGCGCTCGGCGGAAGCTTGATCGGGGCTATAATCGGCGGAATAATCGGAGTATTCTTAGAAGAAGGATTTTTCGGACGCATAGGCGGTGCGATAACGGGAGTAATATATGCGGCGATACCGTCTGCTGTAGCAGGACTTATAATAGGATTGATTTACGATGCGTTACGGAAACGGAGGCTTATCCGGGAAAATACCGAATGCCTTGCGCGAGATGTTGCCGAATATGCTAAAGCAGCTACCCGCGATAAAAAGAGAGTGGAAACTGAAATAAGGCAGAAAAGCATTTTGACAGCTCAACGCAAAAGGCTTCAGGCGAAGCTTGATGAAAGCAAAATGCTGTTGAATAAGTTTTGCGCGGCAACGGGGATAGATCCTGTATATCGGAATATTATTCCGTTGAATTATATGTACGAGTTTGCACGGCTTGGGATAAGTGACAGCCTTGAGGGTGTAAACGGTATAAATCATCTTGTGAGAAACGAATTAAGAGCTGACCAATTCAAGTACTCACTTGATGAGATTTCAAGAAGGCTTGATGCTGTTATTGATCATCAACACGCTATTTATGATAATCTGTGCAGTATGAATAAAAAATGCAACCAATTGTTAGAACTTGAAAACAAAAGCGCGATAACTGCGGCAAAGAACAACGTACTTTTGGCAAAAGCAGTAGAAAACACCGAAATGATGAAATATATCGGTGAACGTATTGAAGCGGAAACGGCATTTTCGGCTTTGATGCTTGTCTGCAATCAATGATAAATATCGCGGGGACGCTGTCCCCCAAACCCCTGTGAGCTTTTTTGAAAGCTCGGCAAAAAACTTTTATTTCATTACATACACAAATTCGCTCGGCGTGAAGAATGCCGAGCGAATTTTTGCGCGTAGGGTGCGGCGTCTCCGACGCATCGTTACGCATCCGAAGCAATGGACGGAAGTATTGATCATTACTTCGTTACGTTCCTTGTAAGGATAATGGCGAGCAACACCGTAATTACCGTGCTTGACTTGTCTATCGGAACGACCTTGTTGATATTGCCCACAGATAATGCCTTGAAGTAACAAAGCCATGAAGCACCGGTAGCAATGCCGGATAAGATCAAAAAGATAAGCGATTTTGCGCTGATATCTGTGATCAAACTCTGAGAACCGACCGCAAACACTGCTATCCACGAAAAGATGAGAACAACGGCAGTTCGAAGAGCAGTTGCAATATCGGAATCTGTGCTTTTGATTCCGCATTTTGCAAGAACAGCTGTTGCACCGGCAAATAAAGCGGACAAAATCGCCATGATAAGCCACATATAGTTTCCCTGCCTTTTGATGATGTATAAAGCTTGTTATTTGGACGAAACAACAACGTTCGTGCTGAATTGGGCATTTTTAAAAAGAGCCGCCAAACGGTGCATATCGACAAAACCGAGGTTTGTTGAATGGCTATATGATTCCGCCTTTTCAATGGCTTGAGGACATCCGATATTGTCGTAGGGGGAGGAACTTGCGCCCTTGCACGAATATGCGGCAGGGTCGGTTTTCTTTGAAAGAACCATAGAACATTCCTATGCAAATCACGGTTTACCATACATTATTATTGTGTCAAGATTTATTATCAGTGTCAATGAGATATATCGCTTGCGCGATATAATTCATATTACGAAGGCATATATCACCCGTTCCGCGAGGAGCGGATATCATTGTAAAAACCTCTTTTGTCTGCCGGCAAAAGAGGTTTTTTACATGTCTAACAATGACCAAACGTCGTAAAATCAAGGTAAAACAGACCAAACGTCGTTTTTCTTGTCGGCGTCCTCTGCTCGACAAACCGGGATTTGTTATTCTGCACACAAGCGACAATTTAACTCATATAGCGCCGTTCTATTAGAATCCCAAGTTAATCTTGATTGTGCTTCGTCATAATTCAGCCATTCGAAACCAATATGCTCAACCGATAGATGGATAGCAGTATCACATTCAAAGCCGAACGCATATTCGGGAATAACAAATGTGTCTTTACTCCAGTATTTTCTGTGCTTTTCTGAAATAACATTTGCGGGGAGGTATGCCATTGACGCAAGAGAAATGACTGATTTTGCTGTTATACCGGCTTCTTCTTTTATTTCTCTGATGGCTGCATCAAGAGGTGTTTCATTATCTTCACCGCCGCCTGCCACAAATTGATACTGGTCGCAATCCGCACGATGAAAAACGCAGAACAAAAAGTTCTGGGGTTCTTTTATATGGTATTGCTAATATTTGATACGGTGCTCTCATCATTTTCCCTCACAAATTTCCGCTTGTCGATATCGCGCATATCTGATTTTCTATACAAAATCAAAAATACTTCCTTTTGCACCCTCGCCGGATTTTTCTCCGGACGGCGCTTTTTGCGCTTGGTTTACATAATATTACACGCCTGCTCGCCGAAAAGCTCACGGTGGCGCTCCGTTACGGCTTTGTATGTCTCGATGTAGCAGGAGAAGAAGCCCTTTGTCTCGTCAGTAATTATTCGTCCTCCGTTTTCCATGCCTCGGATCTTCTCAAAATCATACGCGCCGTTGACGTGCCAGCCCTCGAACAGTCCTATGCGGACAGCGTCCTTCGGGCAGAACATGGAGCATCGCATACACATCAGACAATGGTGACGGAAGCGCGGCACGCCGTCAGCACCGATGGCGATATTTTTCGTCGGGCAGTTTTTGACGCAGAGCCCGCAGGAGGAGCACTTGCCGCGGTCGACGCTGTAAAAGAAGGAATTGACGTCGCCGCCGATGAATTGAAGCTTGACGAAAAACGTCACGACGCGGTGTATAAAGCGGTATTTTTTAATGTTCGGGATGCCGTCGGACAGCTCTTTTACGAGGATGTCGGCGAGGAGGTCGTCTATTTCGAGCATTTCCCGGACAAGTCTGTCATCAAACCGGAAGTGTATGTTGTACGGGAAAATGAAATGGTACTCGTTTTCAATGCGCGCGCCGTCATGGCGGAGCTTGCGGACAACGCTGACGCTCGAAGCGTCGTTGGCATGGTAGGTCTCGCCGGAATTCTTGTAGATGAAGGTACGGATGCCGGCAGGGAAGTGCTGGCGGCGGATGAACTTCAAGAAGGGCCACGGCGCATTGAAGCCGTATATAGGGTATCCGAGACCGATGACGTCATAACGGGAGAGGTCAAGCACATCGCTCCGCATAGGGTCTATCTCAAAAGTATCGACCGTGTTTCCCGCCGCTGCAAGGCGGTCGCGCAGCATGGCGGTCAGATAACGGGTATTGTATGTGCCCGTATAATATAAGAGCAAGTATTTCATTTTTTCTTCTTTTTCAGCGTGGTGTACTGATAGTGCCGCCCGTAGACGCCGAGAGCCTCCGGATCGGCGCGCCTCACCTCGTCAAGTATGGTCTTCTTTTTGAGCGTGGCAAGGTTAACGGGGCCTCTCGCCTCGACGTACTCATAGCACCTCCTGTATCCGATGGAGCTTATGTACCACGCGCCGCCCGACTTTTTGTACGCAACGTCGTACACTGCCGCACCGTGGAGCTTGACAAGGTATTTCTGATGCACAAGATGGTCTTCCAGATACCACTTTGCCCTCACGTTTTCGGGGTCGAGCCAGTCTATTTCGCCGCCGTGGATGAGATGGGTGGAGGGCATATCGAGCGTCATCACGCGGCAGAGAAATTTGATTATGGCGTCGCGCCCCTCATAAGCCATGCCGCCGTTTCCGTAGGAAGAAACGGCGTCCTCCGTAAAGCATTCGGCGAGCGAGTCAAAATCACGTGAGTCGAGGCATCGCTGATATTTCGCTTGAAGATAGCGTATAGCTTCAATGTCCTCGAGCCTTGTTATGCGTTCTTCAAGGGTCATGAAAAACACCCTCCGCTATAAAAAGTTGCAGATGCGCCCGGTAAAGCGGACACACCTTTCTGCCTGCCGGATGAAGATATGCCGACAAGAATTATAATAAGAAGCGGCGGCAGTGTCAACAGCGCCGTGCGCTGCATCGAGTGTGCGTGTTCTCCGCGCCGGAATGATTTTCCATCGCAGAAATGTCCCGCGCGGAGAGGAAAGCGTTGAAAGCGCAAAGCTGTTTTGCTATAATGAATTCCGCTTAAATGTGACATATCATGGCATAATATCGGTTTTTCCGCACGGACAGCCGTGCAGACTGAAAAGAGGCAGGGTATATGAAAAAATACATTGCAGTATTGATCGCGGTGTGCATGGTATTTGCGCTGTGCGCGTGTACCGTTGCCGAGGTGGTGACGACGCCTGAGCCGACACCGCTCCCGACGCCGACACCGACGCCTTCCCCGGAGCCGGAGCCGGAGTACGCTCCTGTGTATGTGCTGTATACAAACGACGTACACTGCGCTGCTGACAGCGGAGTAGGGTATGACGGCATATCTTATGTTCGTCAGGCGCTCAAAGCAATCGGCGGCGAAGTGCTCCTTGCCGACTGCGGAGACTTTGTGCATGGCGGGCTTATCGGCACACTGTCGGACGGCGCGGCGGTCATAGATATGATGAATCTGGCGGGATACGATGTCGCCGTACCCGGAAACCACGAGTTCGGGTACGGAATGAACAGGTTTTTTGAGCTTGTGAACATGGCTGAATTTCCGGTCATATCCGCCAACTTCACAGATGATTCGGACACTCTCATCCTCGCGCCGTACGTCCTCCTCGAGCGCGGCGGCAGGAGGATAGCGTTTGTCGGCGCGACGACTCCGGAGACCTTCCTGACCGCGAATCCGGGAAGCTTTATGGATGAAGACGGCAATTACGTCTTCGGCTTCTGCCAGGATGCAGGCGGACAGAAATTCTATGACGCCGTTCAGAGCGCGGTCGATGCCGCCCGGGACGACGGAGCGGATACGGTCATAGTCCTTGCGCACCTCGGTATAGAGCTGCAAAGCTCCCCGTGGACGTCGGGCGACCTCATAACCAATACGACGGGTATCGACGCCGTTCTCGACGGGCACTCCCACAGCGTGATAGAGCAGGAGGTAGTCAGAAATGCTGACGGTGAGGAGGTCATACTTTCCTCGACCGGAACCGGATTGCAGAATCTCGGCTGTCTTGTCATTGACCCTGAGGGAAGGCTGTCGAGCTATCTCATAAACAGCGCTTTTGATACTGTGCTTGCCGACGCCGCGGCGGAGATCGAGGATAAAGCCAACGAGGTCGTAGCGCATACGGACGTTGATCTCTGCATAGCGGATCCCGCAACCGGCGAGCGCATGGTACGCCAATGCGAGACGAACCTCGGCGACCTCTGCGCCGACGCATACCGCGCAATAACCGGCGCACAGATAGCCATAGTGAACGCGGGCAATGTGCGCGCCGCGATCCCCGCGGGAGATATCACCTACGCTCAGATAATCAATGTGAGCCCCTTCAACAACGAGGTGTGCGTTGCGGAGGTGACGGGGCAGGAGCTGCTTGACGCGCTTGAAGTGGACGTAAGCAGCCTGCCGGGCGAGCGCGGTGGATTTCCACAGGTCTCAGGCATAGCCTTCACGGTGGATGTCAGTATCCCGTCGAGCGTGACGTTCAATGAAATCGGAGAATTCGTCAGCATAGACGGCGAACGCCGGGTAAGGGACGTAACGGTAAACGGCGAGCCGCTCGACCCGGAGCAGGTATATTCTCTCGCATCTGTCGGGTTTGTCATAAAGGACGGCGGAGACGGCCAGACAATGTTCCGTGACAATAAGCTGCTCATAGACGGCGGCAAGCTTGATAATCAGGTGCTCATGGAGTACATAACGGACGTTCTCGGCTCTGTCGGCGAAGAATACGCAGACCCGTACGGGGACGGAAGGATCACAATAATCGAATAGACTTCACAGAACGAAAAAGCTGCCGGAAGATAAGTCCTTCCGGCAGTTTTTTTTGAGTGATATCAGTCGTCCTGACCGTAGAGATCTTCGGCCTTGACAAAGACGCAGGCGCTGCACTGCTCATTGTCTGCGCCGACCCAGAGAAGCTTTCCCTCGGACTCAACGAAGTAGCCTGCGCCGTTTTCACGGACGAGATCGATGGTCTGCTTTCCGTCGGCGTCGTTGTTGATATGAGATTCGGTAAGATCGGAGTAGCTGAGCAGACCGTCGGCGTCGAGATGTGTGGTCATCTTCCATTCGGTGAGCTCAAAAGCGGAGTTCGACCAGCTCGCGGTCATGAGTAAGCCGTCCGCGCCGTCGGCTTCAACGAAAAGCATTGCTCTCAGACTCGTGGCGTCGGAATAAGTGCCTGCGAGAGACTCATAGTAGGCTGCAAGCGGCTCTCCGGTCAGTCCGGGAAGCGTGCGGCTCGCAAGCTCCTCAGCGACGGCGGCAAAGTTTTCGGAGGCATTTTCTCCGGCGAGAACATACTGTCCGTCGATAGTCGCCCAACGGGCGAGCTTTGTGCCCTCATATTCGGCGTATTCAAGCTCGCCGGTCGGTATACCGGAAAAAGCGGTGTCGTCGCCGACGTAGTATCCGGAAATGTCCGTATCGTAGACGGGGGAGGCACGGAACGTGTAATCAATGCCGTTGAGAGTAAAGCCGTACTGGGCGACCTGTATTCCTCCGTTTATAAGATAGAAGGATTCATTTGTCACGCCCATGACGGCGGGCCTTACAAGCCTGACGCCAAGCAGCACATTGAGCTTATCAAGAGAGTCGTACTCTGTCATCGGGTTGGGTAAGCCGATGAGGCCGGTGGGCACGTCGGGAACATCGGACGTCTCCGGAGCGGGCACGTCGGGCATGTTATTCACGGGCGGCTCGGCAGGCGTCCGGCCGCAGGCACAGAGCGCGAAAACGAGCACGAGGGCGATAATTGCTGCAATAGTCTTTTTCATTTTTCTGTCTTCCTTGAAATGATTTTTTGATGTGGGGACTGAGCGAAAGGGCTGTTTCATATATTTGACGCACGGAACGGACAAAAGGTTACCGCGCGAAAACAGCAGAATAAAGTATAAGCAGAAAAGGTCGTTTTTTCAACGGTGAATTATGACAAATTGCGAGCGCTTGTGCTGATGTGTATGTGGATTTTTTGAAAAGAGCATGATAAAATAAAAAAAGCGATTGTAAAAGTCGGGAATTTTGAATGAATGATTTGTGAACCGCATCGTAGGGAACGGTCTTGACCGTTCCGAAAGATACAGATCCGTTGCGTGTCTGCGGAACGCTCAAGAGCGTTCCCTACAAAGGCGTGGAATAACCCGCACCGTAGGGGCGAACTGCGTTCGCCCGCTTTTTGTATACCGCCGCACCCGTAGGGGGACGTTTGCGAGCGCCGCCGGTGGCGGATGAAGCGAGCAATAAGGAGTGGCAGCGGTCGAAAAATGCGAGGAAAGGCGTAAGCCCGAAGCATTTTTCGGGCACCGCAACAGGAACGCTCTTGACCGTTCCGTAAAATACCGACCTGCTGCGTGTATACGGAATGGTCA
>JAZRXI010000058.1:0-4637 GCA_045600145.1 Clostridia bacterium
TCGGAACACATTTCCTTATCAAACTCAAAGCCGAAGCCGTTACCGAACGCCATCTTCATGACAGCTTCGCCGATACCGCCGATAGCAGGCGTATAGCATGCAACTGCCTTGCCCGAGCGCATAAGCGCGGTCACGCGGTCAAAGGTCTTGAGCAGTGAATCTGTCGTCGGCAATCCGTTTTCTCCGTATTCGGGAGCGATAAGCACTACCTTATGCCCCGCCTGCTTGAACTCAGGAGAAACGATATCGGCCGTTTTCTGTGTTGTGACGGCAAACGAAACGAGTGTAGGCGGAACATCAAGATCCTCGAAGCTTCCGCTCATTGAGTCCTTGCCGCCGATAGCACCGATGCCGAGCTCCTTTTGTGCCTTGAATGCGCCGAGCAACGCCGCCAACGGCTTGCCCCAACGCTTTCCGTCCTTGCCGGGATGCTCAAAATACTCCTGGAACGTAAGGTACACATCCTTAAATTCAGCACCCGTGGCGATCAGCTTGCACACCGAGCTTACGACCGCGAGATATGCGCCGTGATACGGGCTTGCTTCGGTCACAAACGGATCATAGCCCCATGCCATGAGTGAGCAATCGTCGGTATGTTTCTTTTCAACGGATATCTTCTGCACCATCGCCTGTATCGGCGTAAGTTGATTCTTTCCGCCGAACGGCATAAGCACCGTACCCGCACCGATAGTTGAATCGAAGCGTTCTGACAGCCCGCGCTTGGAGCAGATATTAAGATCTTCGGCAAGCGATTTATAGTTTTTGATGAAATCCTTTTTGATTTCACGCTTCGCCTGCTTCGCCTTTGATGCATGAACGGTGATATGTTTGTCGGCACCGTTTGAATTAAGGAATTCACGGCTGATATCGACTATCTTTTTGCCGTTCCAATTCATCGTAAGGCGTTTTTCTTCTTTTACGGCCGCAACGACAACAGCCTGCAAATTTTCTTTTTCGGCAAGCTTAAGGAATTTTTCGGCATCCTTTTTCTCGACAACTACCGCCATACGCTCCTGCGATTCGCTTATCGCAAGTTCGGTACCGTCAAGACCGTCATATTTTTTCGGAACGGCATTGAGGTCTATTTCAAGCCCGTCGGCAAGCTCGCCTATGGCTACCGAAACACCGCCTGCGCCGAAATCATTACAACGCTTTATCATGCGGCACGCCTCGCCGTTGCGGAAAAGCCTTTGGAGCTTTCTCTCCTCGGGAGCATTTCTTTTTTGGACCTCTGCGCCGCAGGTCTCTACCGATTTTGTGTTATGCGCCTTGGAAGAGCCTGTTGCACCGCCGATGCCGTCACGCCCCGTAGAGCCGCCCAGAAGTATTACCACATCTCCGGGAGCGGGTACTTCGCGGCGAACGTTTTCTTCGGGTGTAGCCGCAATAACAGCGCCTATTTCCATACGCTTTGCCGCATAGCCCGGATGATATATTTCATCGACTATGCCTGTCGCAAGTCCTATCTGATTGCCGTAAGACGAATATCCCGCCGCGGCAGTGGTAACTATTTTTCTTTGCGGAAGCTTGCCCTTTATCGTTTCGTTTACCGGCACTGTGGGATCAGCCGCGCCCGTTACACGCATTGCGCCGTAAACATAGCTTCTGCCCGAAAGCGGATCGCGTATCGCGCCGCCTATGCAGGTAGCCGCGCCGCCGAACGGTTCGATCTCTGTCGGATGGTTATGTGTTTCGTTCTTAAAAAGCAACAGCCACGGCTCGGTTTTGCCGTCAACGTCGATATTTATCTTGACCGTGCAGGCGTTTATCTCTTCCGATTCGTCAAGCTTATCAAGCTTTCCGTGCTTTTTGAGATATTTTACCGCCAATGTCGCTATATCCATAAGGCATATCGGCTTTGTGCGTCCAAGCTCCCTGCGCACGGCAAGATACTCATCGTATGTTTGCTGCAGAAGCTCATCCTCAAATGTAACTCCGTCTATCACCGTCAGGAACGTGGTATGGCGGCAGTGATCCGACCAATATGTATCTATCATACGGATCTCGGTCAATGTAGGATCACGTTTTTCCGAAATAAAATACTCTTGGCAGAAAGCGATATCGTCGGCATCCATCGCAAGACCGTAATCCTTAACGAACTGTTCAAGCTCCTTGCGCGTAAGCGATGTGAAGCCGTCAAGCGTCCTTACCGTTGTCGGGATATCGTATACGGTTTTGAGCGTTTCGGGCTTTTCAAGTGCCGCGATCCTTGCTTCAACGGGATTTATGACATATTTCTTTATTTTGTCGATATCTTCATCCGACAGCTTGCCTTCAAGCACATATACCTTTGCCGATCTCACTATCGGACGTTCGCCCTGCGAAATTATCTGGATGCACTGTGCGGCACTGTCGGCACGCTGATCGAACTGCCCGGGCAGATACTCAACTGCGAAAACATATGAATCCACATATGAAAAATCGTCCGACGCTATATCGAGCTGAGGCTCTGAAAATACCGTTTTAACGGCATAATCGAACAGCTCCTTTGTGATGTTTTCGGCATCGTAGCGGTTTATTACTCTTACATTTTTAAGTGATCTTATACCGAGCAGGTTGCGTGCGTCCGATAAAAGCGATTTTGCTTCATTTGCAAGCTCAGGCTTTTTTTCGACAAATACTCTGTAAACCATCTTATTTCTCCCCTACCTTCAATGCTTTTGCGCCGATATCGTGGCGATAATAAGCATTGCCGAAATGAATTTCGGATGTATATTCGTATGCCTTGTCAACGGCATCACGAAGCGTTTTTTCCACTGCCGTAACACCGAGAACACGTCCGCCGTTCGTAAGCAGCTTACCGTTTTCAAGCTTTGCACCCGCAACGAAAACCTTATCCTTAAGGCTTTCGGGAATAGTCATCTCGTAACCCTTTTCGTATTTTACGGGATAGCCCTCCGATGCCATTATGACACAGCATGCATGCTTATCCGAAAACTCAACCTCGCGATCCGCGAGCGTTCCGTTCGTTACAGCCTGCATAACGGTGAGCAGATCGCTTTTCATAAGCGGCAGTACCACCTGCGTTTCGGGATCGCCGAAGCGGCAGTTATACTCTATCACCTTAGGCCCGTCGGGAGTAAGCATGAGACCGAAATACAAACATCCTTTGAATGTTCTGCCCTCGGCATTCATCGCGTTCATTGTCGGGATGAATATTTTTTCCATGCACTCGGCGGCGATATCTTCCGTATAATACGGATTCGGTGCTACCGTCCCCATACCGCCGGTATTAAGTCCCGTGTCATTGTCGCCTGCGCGTTTGTGATCCATTGATGATATCATCGGCACAACAACATTACCGTCGGTGAACGAAAGCACAGATACCTCGGGACCTGTCAGAAATTCTTCGATGACGATCTTGTCGCCGCTCTTGCCGAACTGCTTATCGCGCATTATGGAAATGACCGCGTCGCGTGCCTCATCGCGCGTCTGCGCGATGATAACGCCCTTGCCGAGCGCAAGCCCGTCAGCCTTTATTACTGTCGGTATCGGCGCATTTTCGACATATGCAAGTGCTTTTTCGGCATCCTCGAACACCTCGTACCGTGCAGTCGGGATGTTATATTTCTTCATGAGATTTTTTGAAAATACTTTACTTCCCTCGATAATAGCGGCATTAGCACGCGGACCGAAGCAAGGTATACCCTTTGCTTCAAGCTTATCCACGCATCCGAGTACAAGGGGATCATCGGGAGCTACAACAGCGTAATCCACGGAATTTTTTACCGCAAAATCCGCAATGGCATCGACATCTTTTGCCGCGATGTCAACAAGCTCGGCATCCTCAGCCATACCGCCGTTACCCGGTACTGCATATATTTTTTCGACAGATCTGTTAAGCTTTATCTGCTTTATTATCGCATGCTCGCGTCCGCCCGAGCCTACAACTAAAACCTTCATAAAAATTTCTCCTTAATGGTGGAACAAACGCATGCCGGTAAACGACATTGCGATATCGTATTTATCACAGCACTCAATGACCGCGTCGTCACGGATAGAGCCGCCCGGCTCTGCGATATACTTAACGCCGCTGCGGTATGCGCGTTCGATATTGTCGCTGAACGGGAAGAACGCATCCGAGCCGAGAGCAACATTGTCTATCGTTGCAAGATATGCTTTCTGCTCATCCTGAGTAAAGCGTTCGGGCTGAGATGTAAAGTACTTCTGCCAAATACCGTCGGCACAGACATCTTCCTCGTTCTGGTTGATATAGCCGTCGATGACATTGTCTCTGTCGGGTCTGCCAAGCTCGGGCTTGAACGGAAGCGCAAGCACCTTGTCGTGCTGACGCAGGAACCATGTATCCGCCTTGCTTCCCGCAAGACGTGTGCAGTGTATGCGCGATTGCTGTCCCGCGCCTACGCCGATAGCCTGACCGTCAACAGCATAGCAAACAGAATTTGACTGTGTATATTTGAGCGTGATAAGTGCGATGATAAGGTCACGAACGGCACTTTCCGGCATATTTTTATTCTTTGTTACGATGTTTGAAAGCAATTCTTTATTGATTACAAAACTGTTTCTGCCCTGCTCGAACGTTATGCCGAAAACCTGCTTATGCTCAACTGGATCGGGAACATAATCCGGGTCGATTTTTACGATGTTATAGCCGCCCTTGCGCTTTGATTTAAGTA
>JAZRXI010000059.1:0-44814 GCA_045600145.1 Clostridia bacterium
CTTTCCGTGAAAATATCCGCAGATATCAAGATGAACAGTACTGCCGCACCTGATGCAACAAATTCAGTAGGTAATGTAGGCGATTTTGTTTTGAACGGAGTAAACGGACAAAACAAAATGTTGCAGGAAAACTTCGGTAATGCAATGGGTACATGGTTTACGGTTTCAGGTACTGTGGAATTGACTCAAGCAGATATACAGTCGATAGATTTTAACGATAACAAGAAGAATTGCGGCGTAACATTCAACGGCTTTGTTACCGGTGCGCCTTACGGACATGTAGACAATATATGCGTTCAGGTGCTTGTACCGGAGAAAGAAATCAACGTTAAGGAAATGACAAACGGCGATGCCGAAAACGGAATTATAAACTGGGGTATCATGTACGGTCAGAACGGTTCTGTTGAGCAAGTAGCGGATGGTGCAAACGGAACTGCTCATTCGATAAAGTTCACGCCCGGAGCCAGATTCGATTGGGGACAGATGGGCTCGATTGCTTATGACTTGTCACCCGCAATAATCGTTGATGAAGAAAACGGCTATTTCGGTCAGGGCGCGGGAACATACGATCTTTCGTTCTGGATAAAGGCTGAAGACGGCAAAGGAGGCACATTCAACCTCGGTGTCGGTTCTATGTATTGGCAAACAGGTGTTGGCGCAGCATACGATTCGAATGACAAAACAAAGCTTACGACCGTTCCTACTGGTTCAGTTATCAAAACGATCAACATCAATGATGACTGGCAGCAAATCAAGGTAAGATTTGAAATTACCGAGGAGTATCTTGAACAGATCGCACTTGTGCATGCCGTTCGCCCGAATCAGGCAAAGTTGTTCTTCCGTATCGACGGCAGTGGCGGTACGAATGCATATAATACAGTGGAAAATGAATTCTCATACTTTGTTGATGAAGTGGCTTTAACTAAAAAAGAACCTGTTCCCGTTAAAGAAATGACAAACGGCGATGCCGAAAACGGACTTGAAAACTGGGATATAATGTACGGTCAGAACGGCTCTGTTGAGCAAGTGGCGGACGGTGCCGACGGTACGGCACATTCGATAAAGTTCACGCCCGGAGAAAGATTTGCATGGGGGCAGATGGGCTCGATTGCTTATGACTTGTCGCCCGCAATAATCGTTGATGAAGATAACGGATATTACGGCAACGGTGCCGGGAACTATGAGCTTTCGTTCTATATAAAGGCGGAAGCTGAAAAAGGCGGAGATTTTGAACTCGGCGTAGGCTCGATGTATTGGCAGCCCGCGGGTGTAAGCTATGACCCTGCAAATCAGTCAAAGCATACTACATGTCCGACGTATTATTCACTGAAACGTATCCAAATCACTGACGAATGGCAGAAAATCACAGTGAAATTCGAAATCACCGCAGAGTATCTTGCACAGATCAAACTTGTGCATGAGGCACGTCCGAATCAGGCAAAGCTGTTCTTCCGTATCGACGGAAACACCGGCGCTTATAAGATTGCAGGAGACGAATTCTCATACTTTGTTGATGAAGTTACACTCAAATATATGAACGGCACGATCAAAGGTGCAAATGTTGATGTCGGAAGTACGCTTACCGTCAACTATTACGCAACACTTGCAGAAGGCTATACCGATGCGCAAATGATATTTACGCGCAACGGTCAGGAAATAACTGTAGGCGGCGTATTCGATGATATAGAACAAAGGTTTAAATTCTCTTATACCGGCATCAACCCGCAGTGCATGACCGATATTATTTCGGCACAGCTTGTAAAGGACGACGAAGTGCTTGATACGCTGGAGAGCTACAGTATCAAGGAATACTGTGACGATTTGGCATCAAAAACATGCGATGAGCTGAAAATAAGCGCTGAGAAATACGCGGCACTTAGAACATTCATGGCGGATATGCTCGTTTACGGCGCCGAAGCGCAGAACTATCGCAACTATCGCACAAATTCACTTGCTACGTCCGGCATTGAATGGATAAATGATGCAAAAAGCGAGTTTATCGTTCCGATCTCAACAAAAAGCATAGTGAATGAAGACAATACGAACAAGGTGGCTTCAGTTACACTTAATCTTTCAAATGTGATCGCAATCGTGTTCAAAATGGAGCTTACCGATGATGTCACTGTATATCTTAATGATCAAGAAGCGGAAATCGTTGATAACAAAGTAATGACCGAAGCGCTTAACGCAACGCAGTTTGCCGAGCAACAGATTTTGACGATCGAAAAGGACGGCGTAGAAATCAGCAGAGTATGCTATTGCGTAAACGATTATATCGCGGCTAAAAACGCAAGCGCGACAGTAGGCAATATTTCGAAAGCACTTTGCAATTACGGCGTTTCTGCATGTGCGTATGTTGAAGCTCTGTAAGGAGGAGCGCACTTGATGAAAAAGAAATACGAAAAGCCCGCAGGCGATTTTGTAATGTTTGAAAAAGATATGATTCTTACAAACAGCACAGCTGACAGCGGATTTGACCTTGACGATGAGGATGTTCTTGATGGTGAAGTTGTGCAGGAAAATCAAGGCGACAATCCTCAGGCTACAAATTTTACGATACCGTAGTAAATCGGTATCAAATGGAGGCAATTATGAAAAAAATACTTTCTTTTATACTTGCATTGAATCTCATTCTTTGCAGCCTCATTCTTGTAGTATCGGCGGGCGCGGAAGCGCCCGCGGGATACGTATGGAGTGAGAATCTTCTTGCATCGCAGTACTCGGATTTTGACAGCCTTGCTGTCGGCAGTGATCCTATCGCCACATCGGAAAACCTGATGATTTACGGCGGCAGTACGGATGTAAACGTCGTTTTCGATGTAGCTAAAAACAGCAACGTTCTTAATTGGACGGGAAACGCGAATTATCATGCACCGCGCTGGAATATCGGCGGACTTCTCAAAAGCTTCGCGGCTGAAAACGAATTGACCACTCTTACGGTAAAAATATCCGCGGATATCAAAATGAACAATACTGTAGATAAAACTGCAACAAACGGCGTAGGCAATGTAGGCGATTTTGTTTTGAACGGTGTTAACGGAGCAAACAAAATGCTTGCTGAAAACTTCGGCAATCAAATGGGTACATGGTTCAACGTATCCGGAACAGTCACTTTGACGGAAGATGAAATACAGTCGATAGATTTTAATAACAATCAGAAAAACTGCGGTGTGACATTCAGCGGTTTAGTGACGGGGAAGCCTTTTGGACACGTTGATAACATTTGCGTTCAGGTGCTTGTGCCCGATAAATCAACACAGGAGGGAGGAGAGCAAACTCCCGAAGTCGATCCCGCACCGTTTGCAGGTTTAGTCAACGGCGATGCCGAAAGCGGACTTGAAAATTGGGACGTGATGTACGGTCAGAACGGCTCTGTTGAACAGGTGGCGGACGGCGCCGACGGTACGGCACATTCGATAAAGTTCACGCCCGGAGAAAGATTTTCATGGGGTCAGATGGGCTCTATAGCTTATGACATCACACCGTATATCGAGGCAAAGGGCGCAGGGAAGTATAAGCTTTCATTCTATATTAAAGCAGAACAGGGCAAAGGCGGCTCGTTCTCACTCGGTGTCGGCTCGATGTATTGGCAGATAAATGCTGATGCAAAATACGATCCAAATGATCAGTCATTGAAAACCACGTTGCCCACGGCATATAAAATCAAAGATATCAAAATCACCGATGAGTGGCAAAAGGTCGAAGTCGAATTTGAAATAACGGAAGAATATCTCGCACAGATAGCACTTGTTCATGCGGCACGTCCCGAGCAAGCCAAGCTGTTCTTCCGTATAGACGGCAGCTACGGCGCATATAAAAACGCGGACAGTGAATTTTCGTATTTCGTCGATGAAGTCGTTTTGAAAATCGACGGAGAAAATGAAAATACAGGCACGGGTACAGGTACAGGTACAGGTACAGGTACAGGCAAGCCGGTGAACACCGGAGATGCACCTATGTATCTCGCGGTATGCGTAATTGCGGCTTCCGCCATTTCCGTAGGTATTATCGCTAAGAAGAGAAAGGAAGCTTAAAAATGAAAAAAGCAGCAATATCATTACTCATTATTCTGACTCTCTGCTTTTGTGCGTGTTCAAACGATAAACAGCAGGATGCAAACAAATCACCGGAGGCAAGTGCGACGGCAGGCGTTATAACAAAGGCAACGGCAACTGCCGAAGCAGGCACGACCGCGACAGCGACCGCCAAGCCCACAGCTACACCGAAGCCCACACCCGAGGAGCCGGAAGCGGATGACCTTTCGGACAATCTTGTTCCCGAAAAAGACGCTACCTTTGAGGGTATAACATCTTATGAAGAAACGGCATGGGAAAATATTTGGTCGGGCTCATATAAGGTGACCGAGGGCTACGAGGGACAGGGACTTCAGTTTACACCGCAGGCAGGTATGAGCTATTGCTCGCCATCATACAACATTTCGCCGCTGATCAAGGAAGCGGGCGATTATGAGGTATCGTTCAGAATCAAATATGAGGGAAATATCAAAGCTTTGCCGATTAAACCCAACGGCATCCTCATCAGAGGCGGTAAGGGTGTTTTGAATTCTTTCATCGTTGAGCACGGAAATAATAATTCGTATTTCAGAACCAAATTCGATATTGACGGTGACCTCGGCGAATGGCAGAAAATAACCTTCCTGTTCTCGTGCGAAGAAGAAGATATCGATGCAGATGCTATTTGGCGCGTATGTCTTGAAATGATAGATGCAAATATTACGTCGTTTACTATAGATAATTTCTGCGTAAGAGAGGCCTGATATTTCTATCATGCTCACATAAAGCCAATGATGCTTGTGCCGGCAGGAGTGATAAGCTCATTCTTGCCGGCATGATTTTTATGTGCTTTATATAATGGTTTAACGTAAAAACTAAAACTCAAACGGGGTGATGCTCAATGAAAAAAATACTATGCGCGTTTATGACGATAATGCTTGCGGCGACAATGCTTTTTACCGTCGGTTGTGAGAACGGAAGCGACAGTGATAAGGAGCTTGTCGGCGCGGAAGAAGTGTCGTTTCTTACACAGACGTGGGTAAGCACTGAAATTACATTTCAGTCTCTGAAGGAATACAGTGACAGTAAACAATTCGAAACGGTGCTTGATGTGGCTTTTACCAACAGGACGACAGGGACCTCACTCACGGTGCCGGCGTTCTGGGACGGAGGAAATATATTCAAAGTACGATTTGCACCTACTGAAAACGGTATATGGGATTTCAAAACAGTGTGCGGATCCGATGAAAGCTTGAATGATTTGACGGGTACGGTCGGCGCCAATCCGTATAGCGGTGACCTTGATATATATAAGCATGGTTTTGTAACAGTAGATCCCGAAAAGAAATACTTCGTATATGCCGACGGGACGCCGTTCTTTTATTTGGGCGATACTCATTGGAATATGTTCGGCGAAGAATTTGATGAGGCAGGTCCGTATGCGGATGATCTGCAGACGAATTCTCATTTTAAGTATATTGTAGATAAACGCGTTGAACAAGGATTTACGGTATATCAAAGTCAACCGGGTGATACCCCGTATTCGATCGAATCAAATTTTAACGAAAAAGACGTAGAGGGTTTCAAAGTCGCGGACAAATATTTTCAGTATATCGCGGAAAAAGGTCTTGTTCACGCAAATTCACAGTTCTTTTTTACAAGTACGATGACAAGAGTGCTCGGAAGAAAGACTGAATACATTGAAAATCTTTCACGTTATTGGGTGGCACGCTTCGGAGCTTATCCCGTCATGTGGACCCTTGCGCAGGAAATGGATAACGACTTTCTTGCGGAAAACAACAATAACAATGATTGGGATTATACCAATAATCCGTGGGTTCAGGTGGCTGAATATATAAATGAGTACGATACGTACGATCATCCGCTTACGGGACATCAGGAAAGCACTGACCGGACGACGATAAACGGTCTTGCGGCAGGACATAATCCGGGTGTTGCATCCGATAATAACGGCGTTTCGCTTTTTGCAACAGAAGAAATATCTGCAAAAACGGGGCATAATTGGTGGGGAGCACAGTGGCAACCGTCGCTTAACGGTAAATCTCAACTTGTCGATTTCGGAGTTGCCAAGGAGTATTGGATATCAAAAAAGCCTGCGGTTATGTACGAATCACGCTATGACCGTCTTTGGACGATGGAATTCGGCGCCCGTGCGCAGGGATGGATAGCTTATCTCAACGGTATGTACGGCTATGGTTATGGCGCACAGGATATATGGGCTTATGATAACGATTATATGAAAAATTCACCGTGGAATGACGGTGTGGATGAAATAACTGTTGATGATCATAAGATGCGTTGGACGGAAAGCGTTGAATTGCCTTCGGGATATCAGGCGGGATATATGCGGCAGTTCTTTGAAAAACTTGATTGGTATAAGCTCGTTCCGATTTTTAACAACAACACATATTTTAAACCTAATGAGCTTGAAACAAATCTTTATGCCTGCGCGACCGATGAAAATAATGTGTACGTTGTTTATTTTTACAGCAATCATAAACGCACGGGAACCGTTCAAAAGCTTGATGCCGATGCAACGTATACGGCAACATGGTACGACCCGAGAACAAATGAATATACTGAGATAGAGAAAATCAAGAAGGCAACGTACTATGATATTCCGTTAAAGCCGGATAAAAATGACTGGGTATTACTTATTACAAAAGAATAGGAGTGCATTATGAAAATAACCGAGGCAGAATGTTGGGTAGCTTGTGAATTGGATTTTGAATCAAGCCTGCTGTACGAAAACGCGGCACAATTTGATGTGATGTTTGATGCGGTATTTACTCATACGGACGGCACGAAATTAGTTATTCCGGCTTTTTGGTATGAAAAGAATACGTTCAAGGTCAGATTCGCACCGACAAAGGCAGGTACATGGAATTATCAAACCGTATGTGCCGATGATTTCACACTTAACGGGATTTGCGGAGAAATATACGCACATGAGTATTCCGGTGAGCTTGAGATCTACAAGCACGGCTTTGTAAAAAACAACGGAAGCAAGTTCTTTGTATATGATGACGGGACGCCGTTCTTTTATTTGGGCGATACTCATTGGGGAATGTACGGTGAAGAGTTTGATTCGTTAGGCGAATATGCAGGGTATATCAAAAGCTTTGCCGGATATGACGGAAGTGATTCACACTTTAAGTACATTGTAAACAAAAGAATAGGGCAAGGTTTTACCGTATATCAGAGTGAGCCCGGCGGCAGAGTGCTTTACAATCTAAAAGACGGCGTTGACGAAAAAGATATCGAGGGCTTCAAGGAAGCGGATAAATATTTCTCGTATATTGCCGAAAAGGGGCTCGTTCACGCAAACGCGCAATTCTTTTATATATCAAATATGACACCGGAAATATTTGAAAACAAAAGATATCTCGAAAAGCTTGCACGCATGTGGGTGGCAAGATATTCGGCATACCCCGTGCTGTGGACATTGGCACAGGAAGCGGACAACGATTTTTATGCCGAACGCGCATCTGCTCCGCTGTGGAATTATACAAATAATCCGTGGGTATCCGTTGCGGAATATATTCATAAATACGACGCATACGGTCATCCGTTGACAGCACATCAGGAAAATACGGATTTTACAACGGTAACCGGCAGAGGAACTTGCGGCGGTAACGGTGTTAAGCCGGATAACGGCGGTCGTTCACTTTTCGCATCAAAAGAGGTATCAGACAAAACAGGTCATAATTGGTGGGGCGTGCAGTGGCAACCATACCTTGGCAATTATGTGGAAACGGGCTTGATCCACACCGACACGACTGAGCTTGATGTGATAAAGGATTATTGGGAAAGTGAGAAAATATCGGTGCTTTATGAATCACGTTATGACGGCATGTGGACAATGGAATTCGGCGCACGTGCGCAAGGCTGGGTTGCTTACTTGAACGGCTTTTTTGGCTATGGCTACGGTGCACAGGACATATGGGCGTATAACAATGATTTTATGAAAAGAGGAATATGGGATGACGGCTGTGAATATGTCACTCAGTTGGCAAAATATATAACATGGCCGCAGGCGACGGAGCTTCCTTCGGCAAAGCAAATGGGAATAATGAAAGAATTCTTTTTGAAAAATGAATGGTATGATCTGATTCCCGATTTCAAAAACGAAAACTATTTTATTCCGGATACACGTCAGGAAAATTTGTATGCGATAGCGACCAAATGCAATGAAAAGATCGTTCTGTATTTATACGGAAAGAATACCTTGAGCGGCAAACTTAAAAATCTTGACGGCGAATATGAGTTTTTATGGTTTGATGTAAAAGAGGGAAGATATATCATCATCGAAAGCTTGCAATGTACAGAGTACATGATTCCGCAAAAGCCCGATAACCGCGATTGGATATTCGTTGCAAACAGAATTAGCCCGCAAGGGCGACTTCATTGAAAGAATGCCGAGTTTTTGCGATTGCTGTATGAAAAGATATTCAGAAAAATTGATAGTGTTGAACTCTCGCGATATTTAATGATATATCGCTGACGCGATATGATATACAGCTTCGCCGCAAGATATATTTTCGCTTCGCTCAAATGTGAATATCCGTTCCTTCATACGCCACAGACGCATATCATCCACAGAACGTGGATATCATACCGAAGATATATCATCCGTTCCTCAAGGAACGGATATAATTGCAAAAAGCACTTGCTTTTGCAAGTGCTTTTGCATGGCGGAGACGGTGAGATTCGAACTCACGTGCCCGTTAGGGCAAACGCATTTCGAGTGCGCCCCGTTATGACCACTTCGATACGTCTCCATGAATTACAAGAATATTATACATATATTTTTTTATTTGTCAAACCAAAAATAAAGAATTTGACTTTTCTTTTTTTGTATTGTAGAATAACGGGCAGAGGTGAGTGGAATGAAAGTACTTCTTGACGAATCCAAACCTTTTTTTAAGGCGGCACTTCACTGTCACAGCACAAATTCGGACGGCAGACTGACGGTCGAAGAACTCAAACGGGAATTTAAGAAAAGAGGGTATTCAGTGGTCGCGTTCACCGATCACGAACATGTTATAGATAATTCCGCATATGACGATGACGATTTTCTCGCGATTACATCATGTGAGATAGCAATAAAGGAATTTCCGAACGAATCGACACTGAAAAATTTCGATATGCGTGTTTGTCACTTGAATTTTTTTGCGCTTGACCGGCACAACACGATCACCCCTTGTTATTCTTCACTTTACGATCACTTTATAAAGCCTCAAATCAAAGATGCCGTACATTATGATGGCGAGTACGAGCGCATTTATTCCGCAGACGGCATCAACGATATTATCCGTCGCGCAAATGAGGCGGGATTTTTAGTGCAGTATAATCATCCCGCGTGGTCGATTGAGAATGCAACGCAGTACCTTGCCTATGAAGGGCTTTTTTCCGTTGAGATATATAACCATTCGTGTGAGCGTGCGGGCGGTGACAGCTATAATGTTCTTGCGTTTGACGATATTTTGCGTTCGGGCAAGAAGATTTTCTGTACAATGTGTGATGATAATCACAATTGTTATCCGCTTGACTCACCTAAATGTGACGCATTCGGCGGCTGGGTGATGATAAACGCCGAAAAGCTTGATTATGCTTCAATAATTCAAGCACTTAAAAATGGAGATTTCTATGCTTCTCAGGGACCTGAAATTTACGGCATCAAGCTTGAAGACGATACGGTTACGGTAAAAACCTCCAATGCCGCAAAGATATCATATTCAACTGCCGGCAGGCGTACACTTGCGGCTATTGCTGACGGTACGCCGCTGAACTTCGCCCAATTTGCTGTTGCTGACACCGATAAGTATTTCAGAATAACGGTTACCGACACTGACGGTAAAATAGCGAATAGTCAGGCATATTTTATTCAGCCGTGACTTGGGGCTCCGCTTCTCTCGGACTCCGCCCAAAGCCATTTGTTTGGGATCCTTCCGTCCCCGGACGCCGCACGTTTTTGTAAAAGTGCGGCAAAACTTTTATTGCGCTTCGTGCAGAGTAAAATAAATAATGTCTGCTGAATAACTGCCGACACGCCGTCGGCAATTTAAGAAAAAGCATCTTCATGCTTTTTCTGCCAAAATCTTGCGATTTTGGCTTCAGTATATAAAAAACACAGTGCCTTATGCTAAAGCATAGCGCAGACACTGTGTTTTTTTGTCAGTGGTTACTTTATGGCATACGTTTAATATCCTGACTTCCGGTAAAAACGATGCAAAACACAATAAAAATCTTTCGTCAAGCTTTTCACGAGAATTGTTTGAAGGTGTGCCGTGACGGAGCCCCAAAGAAATATACTGTTCCATTGCCGCGTTTTCATATTCTGCAAATCCGCCGCATATGCTTTACGGGTGATGGGTTTGAAAATGCTTAAAATCGCGGTAAGCGTCATACTTATCGTAATGCTTGCGATACTGCCTGCAATGCTGTATCCGCGCTTGACAAGCGATGAAATAACCGACGAATTATATCGCAGACGCGAAAAATACTATTACGGCGTGATAACTCTGTGGCAGCTAGATTGCTTTGAGGGCGGTACCGGAAGCAGAGCAAATTGGCTCAAAGATATCGTCGGCGGATTTGAGAAACAGAACAATGGAGTATATATCAGTGTCGAATCGCTGACACCCGAAATGGCGTGCAAACTCATCGAAAGCGGTCAGAAGAAGCCCGATGTAATTTCTTTCGGTTCGGTGGCATCATTTGACAGAAACATGCTTGAGGACTTGCAAAACGATATTTCCGTATTCCCCGAAAACATAAGAAGCATTTGCTTTGACTGTGCCGTACCGTGGTGCATGGGTGCGTACTTCATGCTCGGTGACGGTGATGTCTCACTGTGGGGGCAGGACGGCAAAACGGTGCAGACAAAAAAAAGCACGAAAGATGTGTATTCGGTCGAAATAGGCAGACAACGCGGATTGAATGCGGCGGCAGCATTGCGCTCGTTCTGCGATACGGATTTTTCACAGGAGCTTGCGCTGAAAACAAACACGTCGCAGAATGTGTTTGAGGACTATAACTATTCCTATAAAGCTCAGAGGATGCTCGGTACTCAGAGGGATTTGTACCGTCTTGCTTCCGCACAGAACCGGGAGCTTGCACGAAACGGTGAAATACTGTATATAAATACATATTCGGATATTTTTCAGTATATCGGGATCATGAAATGCGATAACGCCAAAAAGCTGTATACAATGCGCGCGTTCGTTCAATATATGCTCGGAAAGAATGTTCAGGACGAAATCGGCAAAATCGGCATGTTTCCCGTTATAAGCAACGCGGAGCCCGAATATTCCAACGAATACATAAAAAAAGCATGGAATGAAATAAAAATGTTTGCGTTCAGAGCGGAAACTTATCTTTTTGATGTTGAACGCGCGGAAAGCGAATATGACAATAAGGTCTCCGAACTCAAAAAATACAAATTAACATCAAAAAAGGATTGAAAATTTTGCATATATGAGTTATAATATACAATGATTATTTACTTGGAGGATAATATGTCCGTTTCAGAATTAAAAAGCTATATAGCTGCTAACGGCTTTGACTATATATTCGACGCTCCGATGAGTGCGTACACTACACTTAAGATAGGCGGCTGTGCTGATATCCTTGTTCAGCCGAAATCACATATGGAGATAGTCGCTTTGATAACGCGGGCAAAGGAAGAAAGCGTGCCCGTGTATTTTATCGGCAACGGCTCAAATATCCTTGTGCGCGATAAAGGCATACGCGGGCTTGTGATCAAATTCGGCAATAATATGTCGCAGACCGCTATCGAAGGCGAAACGATAATCGCACAAAGCGGCATAAGCATGGCACATCTTGCAAATGTCGCGTGTGAAAACTCACTCGAGGGCTTTGAATTTGCTTCCGGCATACCGGGTACCCTCGGTGGCGGGATAGTCATGAACGCGGGAGCGTACAAAGGCGAGCTTAAGGATGTCGTGACTGAGGCAACGGCGCTTTGTGCCGATGGCAGTATAAAAGTGTTTGCGGGCGATGAGCTCGATTTCTCGTACCGGCACAGCGTATTCACCGACAGTGATATGCTCGTGCTTGAGGCTAAGGTCAAGCTGAAAAAAGGAAATAAGGACGGTATCCGCGCAAGGATCAACGAGCTTTCGGCAAAGCGCAGAAATACTCAACCGCTTGAATTCCCGAGCGCCGGCAGCGCGTTCAAGCGTCCGCAAAACGGCTATGCCGCGGCTATGATAGACGCCTGCGGACTCAAGGGGTATTCGGTCGGAGGCGCGCAGGTTTCGGAAAAACACGCGGGGTTTGCCGTCAACAAAGGCGGAGCGACGGAAGCGGATTTCACAAAGCTGCTTAAGAATGTCAGAAGTATTGTAAATGAGCATTTCGGAACACTTCTTGAGCCTGAAATAATAACTATAGGCGAAAAATAAGCAAATAGGAGATCACCGCATTGAATTTGCGGACGAGAAAATAAACATCCGGAGGGGAAAAACATGAAATTCGTTATTGTCACGGGGTTTTCGGGCGCGGGAAAGACGACCGCTCTTAAAATGCTTGAGAATATGGGATTTTTTTGCGTAGACAATCTGCCGAGCATCCTGCTTACTAAATTTGCGGATCTGTGCTTTCAGGGCAATAATGAGTTTTCGAGAGTTGCTGTAGGTATTGATGCACGCGGCAGAGAATATTTCTATGCGCTTGAAGAAGCACTCGCGTACATGGACCAGAGCCACTACGATGTTGAGATACTGTTCCTTCAATGTGATAAGGATGTCCTTGTAAATCGCTATAATTTCACACGTCATGTACATCCGCTTGCAGAGGAGGGGACTATTCTCGAATGTGTCGAAAAGGAAGCAAAGATACTTGAGCCGATAAAACAGCACGCGGACTACTTGCTCGATACGAGCAAAATGACGTCGAAAAACATCAAAAAAGCGCTGGAAAAGCTCTACGGTGAAGAAAAAAACTCAAATATCAAGACATATATTTCTTCGTTCGGATTCAAGCGCGGCATACCGATGGACGCGGATTTCGTTTTTGATGTGCGCTTTTTGCCTAATCCGTACAATGTGGACGAGCTTCGTCCGCACTGCGGACTTGAGGAGCCGGTACGCACTTATCTTGAGGGCTTTGAGGACTATCAAAAAACCGTTGAATTGATAGTTGCGGAGCTCAAATATATAATACCGCTTTATGATAATTCAGGCAAACCGGAGCTTTCTTATGCGATAGGCTGTACGGGTGGCTTCCACCGTTCGGTGGCGATCGCCGATGCTGTCGCACGACGGCTTGAGGAAGAAGGCTTTTCCGTAATTTGCGAGCACCGCGACTTGAATCTTGAGGGCGAAAAATGGAACGTTCATACACAGCCCTGACACGCGCGGAGCTTGTAAAGGTCAAGCCGGCAAACGATGCGCAGACACTTGCGGAGCTTGCGTCGTTCGCGTATTCGTCGGGCAATATGCGGCTCGGCAGGGGAAAGCTCGCGCTTGAGCTTTTCAGCGAAAGTGAAGAGATAATACTGCGCATGACGTCATTTTTGAAGCGTCTTTACGACGGCACTCCGGAGATGCGCGCGGTTGAACGCACTCAGCCGAAAAAGCATACCGAGTTTTTGACGGAAATAGCTCCCGGTACACCTGAGGGCAAGCTTTTGTTTGATATGGGGTTGCTTTCCGGTACGGCTTCGGATTATGTCTTCGGCAACTTGAAAAGCGATGCGTTTGAAAAAGAACTGAGCGCATCACTGCGCGGTGCGTTCCTTGCTTCGGGCGTGATGTGCGATCCGAAGAAAAGCTATCGCGTAGAATTTGTTATATCGAATGAGGAATTTGCGTCGTTTCTTCTGAACGCGCTTGAAACAGGCGGATTTTCGGCAAAAATGCTCCGCCGCAACGACAGAAACGTCATATACATAAATCAGATCGATTCCGTTTCCGATATACTGATAAGCATCGGTGCGTCGAACGTGATGCTCGAGGTTGAAAATGTGCGCGTCAGCAAGGAAGTCAAAAACAGGCTGAACAGAAGCGGCAACTGCATTTTCGGCAATATCGGCAAGACGGTCACTGCGTCACAACGTCAGCTCACGGAGATAGAAGCGCTTGCTCAGGCAAAGGTTAAGCTGTCAGATACTCTTACGGAGGCGTGCGACTTAAGAACGGCGCATCCCGAAAGCTCACTAAGCGAACTTGCCGAAATAAGCGGGGTATCGAAATCGGCACTCAACAAACGCTTTATAAAGATACACGAACTTTTTACGGAAATATGCGGAAAGTAAACACAAATCACGGAACGCTTTAATCGAATCAAAAAGGAGATGCTTTTATGACAAAGGAAGTTATAAGCATTACAAATACGGATATCACGGAAGAACGGCTTGCAAAGCTGTGCGAACAGCTTACAAGGCTTGATTGTAAGGTATTCCTTGAAATAGACGAACAGCGCATAAATGCACGCAGCCTGATGGGAATGATCCTTCTGTCATTCAAGGCAACATATGAGCAGGAGGTCACCGTCGTTGCCGACGGCAGAGATGAAGCGAAGGCTCTTGAACTTGTAAAGGGATTGTTCTTGGTATGAGCTTTGTTCATCTGCATACTCATACGGAGTACAGCCTGCTTGACGGCGCTTCGCGTATAGACGAGCTTTGCAGTGCCGCAAAGGAAGCGGGCATGGATGCGCTTGCGATAACCGACCACGGCGTGATGTACGGCGCGGTGGAATTTTACAATGCGGCGCATAAATACGGCATAAAACCGATAATAGGATGTGAGGTATACGTTGCTCCGAGAAGCCGCTTCAATAAAGAGGGCAAGGCGGACAAGGAATACGCACATCTTGTTTTGCTTGCAAAAAATGCCGAAGGATATCAGAATCTCATTAAGCTTGTGTCGCTTGCGTATACAGAGGGTTATTATTATAAGCCGAGGATAGATTACGACCTGCTTGAAAAACACTCGGAGGGACTTATTTGCCTTTCGGCATGCCTTGCGGGCGATATACCGCAGTTCCTTTTGCAGGGAAGATATGACGACGCGCTTGCGCTTGCCGGGCGGCTCAAAAAGATGTTCCCCGGAGATTTTTATATCGAATTACAGGATCACGGAATACCCGAACAGCGTCAGATACTTCCTCAGCTCATAAAGCTTGCGCGCGAGCTTGAATTGCCGATAGTTGCGACGAACGACATCCATTATGTGCATAAGGAAGACGCCGAGATGCACGACGTTCTGCTTTGCATACAGACAGGCAAGACGCTTGACGATCCCGACAGAATGAAATTTCAGACAGATGAGTTTTACTTAAAAACCGAAGCTGAAATGGCATCACTGTTCCCGAATGTCCCCGAGGCGATATCGAACACGGAGCTTGTAGCTCAAAAATGCAATTTTGATTTTGAATTCGGTAACATCCATATTCCGTATTATGAAGTGCCCGACGGGCTGACTGCCGCGGAATATCTTTATAAGCTCGGCATTGAGGGACTTGAAAAGAAGTACCCTGAGGTAACGGACACAATAAAGGAACGCTTTGAATACGAATTCAACATGATAAAGCATATGGGCTATGTTGAATACTACCTCATCGTGTGGGATTATATCAACTTTGCCCGCAGTGCTGATATAGTTGTGGGTCCGGGGCGAGGAAGCGGCGCGGGAAGTCTTGTTGCATATGCCGTTGGAATAACGAATATAGACCCGTTGAAATATAACCTGCTGTTCGAGCGTTTTCTTAATCCCGAGCGTGTAAGCATGCCCGATTTTGACGTCGATTTCTGCTTCGAACGCAGAGGTGAGGTAATAGAATATGTCAAGCGCAAGTACGGCGCGGACCATGTCGCACAGATAGCCACCTTCGGTACGATGAAGGCGCGCGCGGTAATAAGAGACGTCGGCAGGGTGATGAATATACCGTATGCCGATGTTGACAGGATCGCAAAAATGATACCGCGTGAGCTGAACGTCACTATCGACAGGGCGCTTGAGGTCAACCCCGAGCTGAGGGATGCCATGAGCGATCCGCAGATAGAAAAGCTCATCGGCTTCGGTAAAAAGCTTGAGGGCCTGCCACGTAACGCATCCACTCATGCCGCGGGCGTGGTGATATCAAAAAATCCTGTTGACACATATGTGCCGCTTTGCTTGAACGGCGAAATGGTCGCAACGCAGTATATCGCAAAGTATCTTGAAAAGCTCGGCTTGCTTAAAATGGACTTTTTGGGCTTGCGCACCCTTACCGTTATACGTGATACGCTTGAATTTATCCGTCAGCGCACGGGCGAAAGTCTTGATCTTTCGTCGGTCGGCTTTGATGACCGCAATATTTATAAGCTGATAAGCGCGGGCGATTGCGACGGTGTATTCCAGCTTGAAAGCAACGGCATGCGCTCGTTCATGAAGGAGCTTAAGCCGTCATGCTTTGAAGATATCGTGGCGGGCATCGCACTGTACCGACCGGGACCGATGGACAGCATACCGAAGTATATTTTCGGAAAATCCAATCCCGATAAGGTAGAATACGATCATCCGATAATGAAAAACACTCTTGACGTAACATACGGCTGTATGGTTTACCAGGAGCAGGTAATGCAGATAGTGCGCGACGTTGCGGGATATTCGCTCGGCAGAAGCGACATCATGCGCCGCGCGATGAGTAAAAAAGACAAAAAAACGATGGAATTCGAGCGTCAGGTCTTTATTTACGGACTTGAAGAGGATGGAAAAATCGTTGTCGAGGGCGCGATACGGCGCGGCATAGACGAAGCGACGGCGATAAAGATATTCGATAAGATAAACGCATTTGCACAGTATGCGTTCAATAAGTCGCACGCGGCGGCATATGCTGTCGTGGCGTATCAGACGGCATATCTGAAATGCTATTATCCGCTTGAATTTATGGCGGCGATGCTAAATTCGCTTTTAGGCGATGAGGCACAGACATCGCGCTACATAAGGTACCTTCGTGAGCACGATGTTGAAGTCCTGCCGCCGGATGTCAACACGAGTGTTTCGGGCTTTGCTCCGGTCAAGGATAAAAATGCGATACGCTTCGGGCTAAGTGCTGTGAAAAATGTCGGCATTTCGGGCGTGAAATCATTGGTAAAGGAGCGTGAAGCCGACGGAGAATACCGCTCTCTTGACGATTTCGCCGAGCGCACGGCCAATATGACCGATGTCAATAAGCGCATGGTGGAAAGTCTTATCAAAGCGGGCGCGTTCGATTTTACCGGCTATTCGCGCAAGAGCCTGTTGGCGGGCTATGAGGCGGTGCTTGACGGCGCGCAGAACAGGATAAAAAACTGCATCGTCGGTCAGTTCTCATTGTTCGACGGCATGGATACCGTTACCGAAACACTGAGCGGAAACAGCATTAAGGAAACGGGAGAATATCCGCGTCTGCAATTCCTTGCACTTGAAAAAGAAATGCTTGGTGTATATATCAGCGGCCATCCGCTTGAACGTTACGCATCACAGATAAAAAAGAATGGCTTTGACCTTTCACAGATAATCCCCGAAAGCGACGAGGATGGCGAAACGGTCATTTCCGATGAAATGATGCGCCTGGACAACACCGAGGTGCGTTTTATCGGCATCATTACGTCAATTCGCAAAAAAGCGACAAAAAGCGGTTCGATGATGGCGTTTCTTACGGTTGAGGATATGTATTCGTCCATAACGGCACTCGTGTTCCCGACCACGCTTGCCAAATTCGGCTCGCAGATATTTGAAGATAATATAGTGAGTGTTTGCGGTAAACTGAGCGTCCGCGACGAGGAACAGCCGACAGTGCTTGTTGACGCGATATATCCCGTACAAGAGGACGGCACGGAAGAAAACATCAGCGTTTTTATCCGTGCAGAAGATGAAAATGATGCACGCCTGAACGATCTGAAGGCACTTATGCCGCATATAAAGGGAGGCGCTGAGGTTATTATCTATTATGAAAAAAAGCGTATGAAGCAGAAGCTTTTAACGGGAATTGATGCAAATGATAGGAATATTTCGCGTATTTGCGCGATATTTGGCGTTGAAAATGTAAAAAAAGTAAAAAAATGAAACTATTTGCTGGTCAAAATCAGAGAAAAATGGTATACTAATAAATAATTTTGAATTTTTCCAAGGAGAATTTTTATGGAAAACAAAAAGAGAATCGCGATTCTTACAAGCGGCGGTGATGCACCCGGCATGAATGCCTGCATCCGCTCCGTAGTCCGCAACGGAATATATAACGGCTTTGAGATGGTAGGAGTCATAAAGGGCTATTACGGACTTGTCAACAATGAAATGATTCCAATGGATAACCGTTCCGTCGGCAACATCGTCAACCGCGGCGGCACTATCCTTCGCACAGCACGCTGTCTTGAATTCAAAACCGATGAGGGCATCAAGACGGCGCTTAAGAACATAGAGGATAATCATATATGCGGCGTTGTCGTTATCGGTGGTGACGGCTCATTCAAGGGTTGCCGCTCGCTTACAGAGAACGGCATTCCCGCCATAGGTATTCCCGGCACAATCGACAACGACCTTGCGTATACCGATTTCACACTCGGCTTTGATACCGCGGTGAATACGGTGCTTGAAGCCATAACCAAAATACGCGATACGATGGCAAGCCATGACCGCGTGAGCATCATCGAGGTAATGGGACATCACTGCGGTGACATAGCACTTTACGCGGGACTTTGCGGCGGCGCGGAATATATCATCGTCCCCGAGCTTGAGTGGAGCATAGAGGAGCTTTGTCAAAAGCTTGAGCAGGGCAGAGATGCGGGCAAAACGTCGAGCATCGTTGTTGTCGCCGAGGGCGCGGCAAAGGGCGCGACACTTGCGGCGGAGATAAAGCAGAGAACAACCATGGACACCCGCACAACTGTTTTGGGATACATCCAGCGCGGCGGCTCACCGAGTGCAACCGATGTTTTGCTTGCGAGCCGTTTCGGCACTCACGCGGTAAAGCTTATCGCAAACGGTATAGGCGGCAGATGTGTCGGCATCAAGAACAACCGTATATTCGATATGGACATCACTGAAGCGTGCGCGCAGGTAAAGAAGATAGATAAAGACCTTTTTGATATCGCACAAATCCTTTCAAGATAAAAGAAACGGAGTATATTATGATAAAACTGATAATTGACGCTTTCGGCGGCGATAACGCGCCCGAGGAAATAATCAAGGGAACAGTTGAAACACTGAAGGAACGCGATGATTTTTCTGTGGTGTTCACGGGACAGGAGGATAGGATAAAGGAAGAGCTTCAAAAGTATACTTATCCCGCAGAACGTGTCGAAATCGTCGATGCGCCCGAGGTCATCGCAATGGATGAGCATCCCGTAGAGGCAATACGCAAAAAGAAAAATTCATCCATGGTGGTCGGTCAGCTCATGCTTAAGGAGAAAAAGGGCGATGCGTTCATTACATGCGGTTCTACCGGCGCTTGTCTTGCGTGCGCACAGCTTCGCGTAGGCAGAATAAAGGGCATCATCCGTCCCGCACTTGCACCCGTGCTTCCAAACAACGGAAACGGACTTTTGCTTATCGACAGCGGCGCCAACATGGACTGTAAGCCGAACAATCTTGCACAATTTGCCGTAATGGGCAGTATATACATGGAAAATGTCATGGGCATCGATCAACCGCGAGTAGGTCTTGCGAGCGTCGGTACGGAAGATACAAAGGGCAACGAGGTATCAAAGGCGGCGCTTGAGCTTATACGGAATCAGGGACTTGTGAATTTCGCGGGCAACGTCGAGGGACGCGATATCGTTGAGGGCGTGGATGTGTTCGTTGCCGACGGCTTTGCCGGAAACCTGATGCTCAAGGGCATCGAGGGCTTCGGTGAGCTTATGATAAACAAGCTCAAGACGGGGCTTACGTCGTCACTTCGCTGTAAGCTCGGCGCATGGCTCATAAAACCCGTGCTTAAGGATATCAAAAAATCGCTTGATTATAATGCATTCGGCGGCGCGCCGCTTCTCGGTATAGATGGCGTCGTTATCAAGGCACACGGTTCTGCCAAGGCAAAGACGATGCACCCTGCGATAGATCAGGCGATCAAAATGGTTCAGGCGGATATTGTGGGTATTATCAAGGAAAATATCGACAAGATGTCCGTTGAAGAATAAATGTCTTTATATTTTATTTTTTAGGAGGAAATTACGGTGTTTGAAGAAATCAGAGATCAGATAGCCGAGCTTCTCGATATCGAGAAGGAGAAAATTACGGAGGACAGCGATCTTATTACAGATCTTAAGGCGGATTCAATGGATATTGCGACACTGCTTCTTGAGGTGGAGGAAAAGTACGGTATCGAAATCGATGAGGAAGACCTTGATTCACTCAAATCGGTAAGAGATATCGTAAAATATATTTCGGATAAAAAACAGTAAAGGGTGGGCTGAAGGATCTTCCCTTCAGCCTATATTATTTTTATGAACGGCTTGGAAGAAAAAATCAAATACAAGTTCAGGGATAAAACGATACTTGAACTTGCTCTCACTCACTGCTCGTATTCGGCAGAGCATGACGTAAAAAACAATCAGCGACTTGAATTTTTGGGTGATGCTGTGCTTGAACATGTGATGAGCGATTACATATTCAATAGATTTCCCGATTATGATGAGGGGAAAATGACGCGACTGCGTGCGTCGATAGTTTCCGAGGAACCGCTTGCTTTGGCGGCTGAAAGAATAGAGCTTTCCGAATACGTCATACTCGGAACGGGTGAACGGATGAGCGGCGGTGCGAATAAGCCGAGCGTGCTCTCAGATACGCTTGAAGCCGTTTTTGCCGCGGTATATCTTGACGGCGGTTTCGGCGAGGCTGAACGGGTGATACTCGATGTGCTCGGAGAAATAATCGAAAATCCGCAGGAGAGACCGTCCGACTACAAGACCGCATTGCAGGAATATCTGTTCCGCAACGGTACGGTGAACGTACAGTATAAGCTGGTTTCAATGGACGGCCCGTCGCACAATGCCGTGTTTACGGTAAACGTCTACTGCAACGGCGAGCTTTTGGGCACCGGAACGGGGTCGAACAAAAAGCGTGCCGAGCAGGCGGCGGCAAAACGGGCACTTGAAAAAACAAACAGTTGTAAAACGGAGGCACAATGTTTCTAAAAAGACTTGAGCTGTTCGGCTTCAAATCATTCGCCGAGCGGTTGGATGTAACCTTTTCCGGAGGAATAACCGCTATAGTCGGTCCTAACGGGAGCGGCAAGAGCAATGTCAGCGACGCGGTGCGCTGGGTACTCGGAGAACAGAGTGCAAAACAGCTTCGCGGCGCGAGCATGGCGGATGTCATCTTCAAGGGTACCGAAAACCGCAAGCCGCTATCATATTGTGAGGTTTCGCTCGTTTTTGATAATTCGGATAAGGGACTTGATATTGAATATTCCGAAGTGGTTATTACCCGCCGACTTTACAGAAACGGTGACAGTGAATACTATATCAACCGCAACGGTGTACGCCTTAAGGATATCGTAACACTGTTTCAGGATACGGGCATCGGCAAAGAGGGGTATTCCATCGTCGGACAGGGAAAAATAGAAAACATTCTTTCCGGTAAACAGGATGAACGTCGTGCGGTATTCGAGGAAGCCGCCGGCATAGTCAAATACAAGACGCGAAAAATCGAAGCAGAGCGCAAGCTTGAGCATACAAGCGAAAATCTCGTGCGCATAAATGATATAATCGAAACGCTTCAGGACCGTATAGAGCCGCTTTCGGCGCAGGCGGAGACCGCAAAGGAGTATATCGCACTGCGCGAACAGCTCCGTAATATCGAGGTCAACTTCTACCTTGTACAGAATGAACTGTCGGTACAGCGCAGAAATGAATACGGGCTTCAGCTTGAAGGTATAGATCAGGAACGTGAGGAAAAAACACAGCACGTTGCCGCGATAGATGCCGACAGCGCTTCGGTGACGGAACAGCTCGGTAAAAAAGACGAAGAGCTTGCGGCGGTGCGCGCAAAGCTTTTGGAGCTTACTGCCGGCAGTGAGAAGATGCAGGGCGAAGGCAAGGTCTTTGCGGAGCGCATCCAGAACATCAACGAACAGCTTGACCGTGTAAAGAATGAGCTTGCGAGCAACGCCGCGCGTAAAAAGTCCATGGAGGACGCGATAAACGGCGATTCGGATGCAGAAAGCGAAAAACAAAAAACGATAGATGCAAAGACTGCGGAAGCCGAAAAGCTTGAAAAAGAGCTTGCGGAGCGCGACGGCTGGCTTGAAGGTGAGAATGATGAGCTTGAAAAGCTGAAGGCTGAAATGCTTGCGAACATGAACAAGCTTTCCGATGTCAAGTCGGCAATAAGCCGATATGAAGCGATGCGTACAGGTATCGTTCAGCGCAAGGAAAAGATAGATATCGCCGCGGAACAGCTTCGCCTGCAACGCACGGGAATAGAAGAAGCTCTTGAGGAGCAAAAAGGCGATACGGCAGAGTATGACCGCGAGAAAAACAAAATATCACAGGACAAAGATTCCCTGAAAACAAAGTGGCAGGAGCTTTATATAAAAAAAGACAGTGCATCGGAAATACTTTCGCAAAAAAAGGCGGAGCTTAATTCGGCACAGTCGAGATTGCGCGTGCTTGAGGACCTGAAACGCGATTTCGAGGGCTTTAACTATTCGGTAAAAAAACTGCTTACGAGAAGTGAGCAGGACGCAGACATGAAAAAACGCATATGCGGTGTTGTGGCACAGCTTATTTCCGTTCCGGAAAAGTACGAAACGGCAATAGAAGCCGCTCTCGGCAGTGCAATGCAGAATATCGTCACGCCGACGGAGGAGGATGCAAAGGAGCTTATTGAGTTTTTGCGTCGCAACGATGCCGGACGTGCTACGTTCCTGCCGATATCGGCGGTGCGCGGCAGAGGCATCGACGAGCGCGAGCGTGCGTCTATCCGCACCGAAGGCTGCTTCGGCGTTGCGTCGGAGCTGGTGTCATACGACCAAAAATATGACGGCGTTATCAAAAGTCTGCTCGGCAGAACGGTGATAACAGATGACCTTACCGTCGGTATCGCGGTTGCGCGCAAAACGGGACATTCGCTTAAAATAGTTACGCTCAAGGGCGACGTTATGAATGCAGGCGGCTCAATGAGCGGCGGCAGTATGCGTCAGAAAACATCGAGCATCCTCGGCAGAGAACGCGAGATAGAAGAGCTTAAAAAGCAGATAGCGGAAGTTCAGAAGGGCATTACCGGGTTTTCCGATGAAATGGCACATTTCGACGAAAACTGCAAAAAGCTTGAATCGGATATCGCTGAATGCGACAGAAAGCTCCATGAGCTTGATATCAAGTTCGCGCACGATTTCGAAAAGCTTAATTCGCTCAACAATGATCTTAAGCAGAATAAGGATGCCGATAGCGAGCTTAAACTTGAAAATGAACAGCTTGACGATACGCTTAAAGAAATCGATACTGAGCTTGCAAATATAAATCAAACGCAAGGAACCGTCGAAAGCTCCAATACCGACGCACAGACAAGCATAAATGCGCGTCAGGCGGAATATAACAGAAAACAGCTTGAACGCGAAAAGCTTTACCAAAAGCTGACCGACGCGCGAATAGAGCTGAACGGCTTGAATAAAGAGCTTGAGGCGATGAAAAGCAACGCTCAGCGCATGGGCGAGCTGATAAAAAATCTTGAGGTTTCATCTCAAAAGCTTGAAAACGACAGAAAAATATATTTTGCTCAGCTCGATGCCGCGAAGCTTGAAATGGAAGAGAGCGCAACCAAAAACACAGAACTTAAAAACGAGCTTGAACAGTATTCGCAAAAGGAAAAAGAAGGCGAAGCGGAGCGCGAAAAGCTTGATTCAACACTTAAGGAGAACGATTCCAAGCGCAGACGCTTTGAACAGGAGATATATGATGCAGGAGAACGCAGGCACAAGATAGAGCTTGCGCTTACAAAGGTCGATAACGATCTTTCGTATCTTGAAAACCGCATTTGGGAAGAATATGAGCTTACTCAGGCTACCGCCGAGGAGTTCCGCGATCCCGACTTCAAGCTGACGGGCGCACAGACGGAGATAAACAAGCTCAAAAAGTCAATAGCGGCACTCGGCAATGTCAATGTCAATGCGATAGAGGAGTATGTCGAAACAAAGGAAAAATTCGATACGCTTTCAAGTCAGCGAGATGACCTGCAAAAAGCCGAAGACGATCTTCACAATATAATCGACGAGCTTACCAAAAAAATGGATAAGCAGTTCACCGAGCAGTTTGAGCTTATAAACAAGAATTTTACAAAAATATTCAGCGAGCTGTTCGGCGGAGGCAGAGCCGAGCTGAAAATGGAGCAGGCGGAAAATTCGCTTGAGGCGGATATAGAAATAGTAGCACAGCCGCCGGGAAAAAGCTTACAGCTCCTGTCACTGCTTTCGGGCGGCGAACGTGCGCTTACCGCAATAGCGATACTATTTGCCATGATGAAGCTGAAGCCGACACCGTTCTGCATCCTTGATGAGATCGAGGCGGCACTTGATGAATCAAACGTAGGCAATGTCGCTTCGTATCTGCGCAAGTTCTCGGAGCAGACGCAGTTTATAGTCATCACGCACCGCAAGCCGACAATGGAAGAAGCGGACAGCCTTTACGGCGTTGCCATGGAGGAAAAAGGCGTTTCAAAGATAGTTTCGGTAAAGCTTACTTAATAAGGAGTTCTTATGGGTTTGTTCGGAAAAAAAGAAAACGGAGAGGGCAAGGAAAGCTGGCTCAAGAAGCTTGCCGGCGGACTTGCCAAAACAAAAGAGAATATATCAAGCAAGCTTGATGATCTTGTCAAGTATTACCGCGAGATAGACGATGAGTTCTTTGAAGAGCTTGAAATGATACTGATTTCGGCAGACATCGGCGTCAACGCGACAAACAGCATACTTGATTCGCTCAAGGCGCGTGTCAAGGAGGAAAAGACGGGCGACAGCTCACTGATACATTCGTATCTGCGCGAAAGCATCAGAGATATACTCGCTTCGGCGGAAAAGGATGAGGAAGAATCCTACCCGATGCTTATGCTTGTGACGGGCGTGAACGGTGTCGGCAAAACAACGGCGATAGGAAAGCTGGCAAATTATTATATCAAATCGGGTAAAACGGTGATGGTCGCGGCGGCTGATACATTCCGCGCGGCGGCGGTGCAACAGCTCGACGAGTGGGCAAAGCGGAGCGGCGCACAGATAATCCGCGGCAGTGACGGCGCTGACCCGTCATCGGTCGTGTACGATGCCATTGCGAGCGCAAAGTCAAAAAAAACAGATGTCCTCATTTGCGATACCGCGGGAAGACTTCATAACAAGAAAAATCTTATGGATGAGCTTTCCAAAATAGGCAGGGTGATAGCACGCGAATACCCCGAAGCGAAAAGACAGAATATGCTTGTGCTTGACGCCACCACGGGGCAGAATGCGCTGACGCAGGCACAGGGCTTTTCGGAGGCTGTGGGAATAGATGGGATAATCCTCAATAAGCTTGACGGCACCGCAAAGGGCGGAGTCGCCGTTGCGATAGCCAAGGAAATGAATATCCCGATAATGTATATCGGGGTGGGCGAAGGCATTGATGATCTGCGCCCGTTCGATGCCGATGAATTTGCAAAAAATATAATCTGAATTTATTTGTATTTTGCGATGAGCTGCTTTATGTCGTGCAACAGCAGTTCATCGCGTTTTTGTATTTTTGGCGAGCTGATATCAAGCAGGTACGACGGGTCAAGCTCAAGGATTTGGCATATCTGCCTGAATTGCTCAAGGCTCGGCTCTTGCAAGCCGCGTTCTATCTTTGAATAGTTGGATTGGTTCATCGGTATCTTTGCCGCCATTTCGCACTGAGTAATCCCCGCACTTTCGCGGGCAAATTTTATCTTTTCACCAAAATCCAATATACTCACCTCTCCTGCGATTATAACATTTTTAACTAAAAGTATTGACAAATAGTTTATTATTATATATAATAGTTAAAAATACACTAAATATGCATTTCTTTGTTGATTTTGCAAAGACGGCATATGTATTTTTTGAATAAAGAAAAAGGAGAGAAACAGATGAAGAAAAGCTTTTTAAGGCAAGTAATGTCCCTGTTGCTTGCGGCGGTGCTGGTAGCATCGTGTCTGTTTGCCATAAATGTGGCGGCAGAAGGGGAAAACATTGTATGGGGTACGACAGGCAATTTGAAGTGGGAGCTGAATAAGGATACGTATGTATTGCGTTTGATCGGAACAGGAGCGACAGGAGATTTTTGTCACGTAAATAGCTGGTCTAAATTTGTGATTGACGAAAGACCGTGGCAAAACTATTATGCGTTCATTGAAAAAGTTATCGTGGAAGAAGGAGTTACACAAATAGGAAGTTATTGCTTTTGCGATTGCAACCAACTGGTATCTGTTAGCTTGCCGAATACACTCGATAGAATTGGAGATAATGCATTTGAAAATTGCGTTCGCTTGACGAGCATCGATTTGCCTGCTGGACTTAGAATAATTGGTGGGTCTGCGTTTATTAAATGTCAGCGTTTGAGCGGAAAAATCGTTATTCCGGGCGGCATTATAAATATCGGAGCTAATGCTTTCAATGGGTGCAATTCTTTGGAGGATGCCGTGATTTCCCGCGGAACCGCTTCGATTGGTGAAGGTACGTTCTCCGGTTGCACAAGCCTTAAAACCGTTACATTGCCGAAGGGATTTACCGGCGTTGGCGGTAGTGCCTTTGCAAACTGTTCCGCGCTTACCGATATCTATTACGGCGGAACTGAGGACGAGTGGAGCGATATTTCGATAAATGCTACGGGCAACCAATATTTCAATACCGCTACAAAGCATTTCAATGTTCATGACCACAGATATATAACCGAGCGTGTTGAGCCGACCTGCACACAGACAGGCGTCGAGGTAAAGACCTGCGCCGAGTGCGGCGAAAAGATAACAAATATCATTCCCGCGACAGGACATTTTTACGGCGAGGAGATCGACGGCATAAAGACATGTATCGTCTGCGGACATGTTCAGGTGCATCCTGTTGAAATAACCGTCTGCGATGCGCGTGCCAATAAGGGACAGGTCAAAGTGCCGATAACACTTGATTATAACCCGGGGATATCGACCTTGCTTCTTAAGATAGGCTACGACAGCGAGGTGTTCACGCTTTCGGAGGTCATCGACGGTGAAATACTCGGTGAAGCCGTTCACAGCGACAAGCTCACTGCCGACCCGTATACGCTTTCGTGGGAAAACGACCTTGAAACCACTGATATTCCCGCTACGGGAGTTATCGCAACACTTGTGTTCGATATCAAAGAAGAAGCCGTGATGGGCAATTACAGTATTACCGTAACAAAGGGACAGGCGGCGAACAGTGCGCTTGAGCTGTTCGAAACTTCATGCACCGACGGTACTGTGCGCTTCGATGCCAAGCTGATAGGCGATATCAATGACGACGGCGAGGTCACACCTGCCGACAGAATGATGCTTTCACGCTTCATCGCCGATTGGGATGGTTACGATACGACAACATGCAATATCCATGCCGCCGATATCAACGGTGACGGCGAGGTCGATGTCATTGACCGTATGATACTTGCGCGTTTCGTTGCCGATTGGGAAGATTATAAGGTATATTTTGAATAAACGCTTAAAAAGTGCTTGACAAAAAAACGTATATGTAATATTATAACGGCTGTAAAACATTTTTGCTTTACAGCCGTTGCTGTGCTTTGCGGGGCAGTAAATGATATTTTGAAACATACATTGGATATAAGAAAACCGACACGGTTGAAATGCTTTGATTATTCGGCAAACGGATATTACTTTATTACGGTATGCACGGAAAATAAACAGAAAATAATGTGTAATATCGTAGGGTGCGGCGTCCTCGACGCACCGAAAACAGAATTATCCGATATCGGTAAGACCGTAAAAAAGCAACTTGATTTTATGGACGATTTTTATAACGATATTAAAATCGACAAGTATGTAATAATGCCGAATCACTTGCATTTGATATTGAAAATAAGGCGTGACAGCGGTGCGTCGGGGACGCCGCATCCTACGAATAATGTGTTATCGTGTTTTGTCGGATCATTCAAACGTTTTACAAACAGATCCGTCGGCAAAAATATTTGGCAAAAATCGTTTTACGACCATATAATCCGTGATGAAAACGATTATTTGAGAATATGTGAATACATCGACGCTAATCCTGCAAAATGGGCTGATGATGAATATTACACATAAAAACCTACAAAGCTTTACGGTGCGTCGGGGACGCCGCACCCTACGGGCAATAGTGTTGCGTAGCGTGCATCGTGGACGCCGCACCCCTACGGACAATAGTGTTGTGTAGCATGCATCGTGGACGCCGCACAATTCTGATAGTTTCCAACCATTGCATGAATAGGATGAAGTACCGAGAAAACTGCTTTCAAACGAGGTGACCACCTACGGACAGCGCAACGGAAATGCTGATATTGCTTGACACTTACGAAAAGCTTCTTACCGATACGCAGGCAAAAATACTGCGCATGCGCTTCGATGAGGACATGTCACTTTCGGAAATAGGTGAGCTTTGTTCGGTTTCGCGGCAAGCTGCGCATGATGCGATAGTCAAGGGTGAACAGAAGCTCAGGTTTTATGAAGAAAATCTTCATCTTGCAAAAAAAGAAAACGACATCCGCAACTTGATTTCCTTAATGAAAAAAGAAAATGCGGATATAAAATATATCGACCTGCTTGAAAAACTAACGGAGGAACAGTAATGGCTTTTGAGGGACTTACCGAAAAACTTCAGAGAGTATTCAAAGGACTTAAGAGCCACGGCAAGCTTACCGAAAACGACGTAAAGGAGGCTATGCGCGAGGTGCGCATGGCTTTGCTTGAAGCCGATGTAAACTTTGCCGTAGCGCGTGATTTTGTCAAAAAAGTCACCGAAAAGGCCGTCGGCGAAAATGTACTCAACAGTCTTACGCCCGGTCAGCAGGTAATCAAAATAGTAAACGACGAGCTTACCGAGCTTATGGGCGCGACGAATGCGAAGCTCACCGTTTCGTCACAGCTCCCGTCGATATATATGCTTTGCGGTCTGCAGGGCGCAGGTAAAACCACAATGTGCGCGAAGCTCGGCGGACATCTTAAAAAGCAGGGCAAAAAACCGTTGCTCGTTGCATGCGATATATACCGTCCCGCCGCCATAGATCAGCTTAAGGTCGTCGGCGCACAGCTTGATATCGCAGTGTTCGACCGCGGCACGCAAAGCCCCATAAAAACAGCGCAGGAAGCGATAGCTTATGCAAAAAGCTATCTTTACGATACGGTGATACTTGATACGGCAGGTCGTCTGCATATAGACGAAGAGCTGATGAATGAGCTTGTCGATATCAAAAAGCAGGTGCGTCCCACCGAAATTTTGCTTACCGTTGACGCAATGACAGGTCAGGATGCCGTGAACGTAGCGCAGAGCTTTAACGAAAAGCTCGGTATCGACGGCGTTATTTTGACAAAGCTTGACGGCGATGCCCGAGGCGGTGCCGCAATGAGTGTCAAGGCGGTCACCGGCAAGCCGATAAAGTTCGCAGGTATAGGCGAAAAGCTTGATGATATCGAGGTTTTTCACCCCGACAGAATGGCATCGAGAATACTCGGCATGGGCGATGTGCTTTCTCTTATCGAAAAAGCACAGGAAAACTTCGACGAAGAGGAAAGCTCCAAGCTCGTTGACAGGATCAAGCAAAACAAATTCGATTTGCAGGACTTTTTGGATCAGTTCAAGCAGATGCGTAAAATGGGTTCGATGAAGGATATACTTAAATCGCTTCCGCCGATCCCCGGTCTTGATACAAGCAAGCTTTCTCAGCAGGAAATCGACGAAAAACGTATAGACCGCATAGAAGCGATAATACTTTCTATGACGAAAAAGGAACGCAAGAATCCCGATATACTGAACGCATCGCGCAGACGGCGCATCGCCGCCGGAAGCGGCACGACCGTTCAGGAGGTCAACCAGATGATAAAGCAGTTCGAGCAGACAAAAACAATGATGAAACGCTTCGGTCTGTTTTCAAAAAAAGGCGGAGGAATGCCCAGAGGCGGCTTCCCCAAATTCAGATAAGCTGATTATTGCATTGCAATAAAAATATTTTTATTTTATATCGGAGGATAAAAAAATGGTTAAAATCAGACTTAAGAGACTTGGTGCAAAGAAGGCTCCCTTCTATCGCGTTGTAGTAAGCGAGAGCAGAAACGCCCGTAACGGCAAATCTATCGATTACATCGGTTATTACAATCCCATGACAGATCCCGCCGAGATCAAAATCGACGTTGAAGCCGCTAAGGAATGGATCGCCAAGGGCGCACAGCCGTCAGAGACTGTTAAGAAGCTTCTTACCATTGCCGGTCTTGAATAATTCGGGTGATAAACGTGGAAGCTTTAGTCGAATACATAGTTAAACAGCTTGTTGCCGACAAAGATCAGGTAAATATCACCCGTGTAGAGCGTGATGACGCCACCGTTATAGAGGTGCGCGTAGCACCGAACGATATGGGCAAGATAATCGGCAAGCAAGGCAAGATAGCACGCGCTATCCGTACCGTGGTAAAAGCGGCTTCGGCAAAGGAAGAAAAGCGTGTGATAGTCGATATCATCTGATATGGAATATATCAGGATAGGTGTCGTTTCCAAGCCGCAGGGTATACGCGGCGAATTGAAAATAGTCCCGCTTACCGACGATATCGACAGATTCAATGAGCTTGAATATGTTTTTGTCGAGGATAGGGGACAGTACATCAGGTATAACGTAAAAGGCACGCGCATCACTGACGGGTGTGCCTTTTTGTTGCTTGAAAAAATTTATACGCGCGATGAAGCCGAAATGCTTCGCGGTAAGTATATCTGCGTGGACCGCGCTCACGCCATAGTTCCGCCCGAGGGAAGTTACTTTATTTTCGATCTTGTCGGCTGTGAAGTGATCACAGATGAAGGCAAGAGTCTCGGTAAGGTCACGGAAGTGCTTCAGCCGGGCGCAAACGATGTCTATGTCGTCAACGGCGAAAAAGAAGTGCTTATCCCCGCGGTAAAAAGCTTTGTGCTTGATATCAACATCGAAAAGAAGCTTATCACCGTAGCGGGCAAAATGCTCCAAGAGGTCGTTGTCTATGAAGATTAGCGTGCTGACGGTTTTTCCCGAAATGCTTAAGCCTATGATAGAAAGCAGTATTCTGGGCAGAGCCGTGAAAAACGGGCTTATTGAAATAGAGCTTGTCAACATACGCGATTTCAGCGATAAAAAGCACAAGAATACCGACGATTATCCGTTCGGCGGGGGAGTAGGCATGCTCATGCTGCCGCAACCGATATTCGCCGCGTTCGAAAGCGTAAAAACGCCGGAGTGCATGAGCATATACATGTCGCCGCAGGGCGAAGTGCTTTCACAGCAGATGGCAAAAGAGTTTTCCGAGCAAAAGCACCTTATTATTCTTTGCGGTCACTATGAAGGCGTGGATCAGCGCGTGCTTGATGCGCTCATCGACAAAGAGGTATCTATAGGCGATTATGTCCTGACCGGCGGCGAGCTTGCCGCACTTGTGGTGTTAGATGCCACTGCACGCTTTATCGACGGCGTTCTCGGAAGCGTTGACAGCGCATACGATGACAGCTTTTCCGACGGACTGCTTGAAGCACCGCAGTATACGCGCCCCGCTGAATTTATGGGGATGCGCGTGCCGGATGTGCTTCTTAACGGAAATCACGCGCATATTGCCGCGTGGCAACGCGAAATGCAGCTCCGCGTGACACTTCAAAAACGTCCCGAGCTTATTGAAAAAGCCGATTTGAGCAAGGAAGATAAAAAAATTCTCAAAAAAATCCTTGAAGAGCAAAAAAACGCTTGCGCAAAATAAAAAACTGTGGTATATTATTACAGCATTACGGATGGTCCGCTCAGCCGTGTATATCCGAGCTGATGAACATCTATGATTATAGGAGAAATATTATGGAACTTATCAGAGCTATTGAAGCCGAACAGCTTCGTACCGACATTCCCGATTTCAATGTCGGCGACACCGTAAAGGTCATGGTAAAGGTAGTCGAGGGTACACGCGAGAGATTGCAGGCATTCGAAGGTACGGTTATCGCCCGTAAGAACGGCAGCACCCGTGAGACCTTCACCGTTCGCCGTGTTGCTTACGGCGTTGGCGTTGAGCGTACGTTCCCCGTACATTCACCCAGACTCGGCAGCATCACGATCGTACGCAAGGGTCGCGTTCGCAGAGCAAAGCTTTATTATCTGCGTGACCGTATCGGTAAGGCGGCAAAGGTCAAAGAGCTTCAGTAAAATAGAAAAAGCAGTGCGTGTTATTTCGACACACACTGTTTTTTTGTCTGATAAAAAATATGCACAGTACATGACATAAAAATATATTTTCCGTAAATTTGCGTTTAAGCTATTGACTATTTTATAATAAAATAGTATAATTTACTTGCTAAGTTATATTTGGGAGGTTCTCATGAATAAGTTTCTTCATATGAACAGCTTATTTACAAAAATCATACTTGCTGTTCTGTCGTTTGCCGTAATCATCTGCATCTTTATTCCGTATACGCAGATACCTGCCGTGAAAGCCGTACAGGACATTGATGTTCAAAACAGAACTCTTGCGATAAATATAGGTAAAGAAGCTGAAACCGTAAATATCATTTCGAAATTCGGTAACGGTCAGCCGTTCGTTGTCTATAAGGATAAAGAGCTTACGGAAACAGTTAACATGGAATCCATTCCGCTTCCGCAGGCGACGAATGTTTATTACCTTGCTACATATGCCTACGGCTATGATGCTTCAGCCGAGAACAGAAAACTTGATTTTGTTAAGCTCAACACGTTTACCCTGACTATTCATAAACAGCCCAAAGCTGATGTCGTAACAACACTTTCACGTAATAATGCCGAAAAGACGATAGATATTACAGTTGCGAATATTTCGCACTTCAAGTTGTCAAATGTCATTGACTCCCGTAAAGCTTGGGCGAAGTACCCCAACGGCATCGCCGGCCTGATGGAGGACCGTAAGGCCGATAATGAGGTAACGAGCATAAAGGTCGATAAGGGCGGCAGTGCAACGATGTACATTGCGATTTCGGTAAAGGATCCTTCGACAGAGACATACTTCCCGCTTGATATGTATACACTCACGATCAAACGTGACGCAAAGCGTCAGACGCTTCCGACAGTCGGCGAGATCGGCATGGGCGTGCTTTCGTCAAAGCTTACAAAGGAAAACGAGGGCGTTGCTACACGCTATACCGGTGATGCCATAATGTTTGCGTTCATGATAGCCGCTGCGATATCGACACTGTTTGCGCTTATCATTCCGTCAAAGTTCAAAGCCGTTGAACTTGTTATCGGCTCATTGCTCGGCATGGGACTTATAATCGTTCCGATACTTGATTATGTGATGTTCTTCTCGTCCAACGCTTTCTATACTGAAGCCGGATGGATAATACTTATGGTGCTCGGTGCGCTGATAATCCTTGCGGCTGTGTTCGACTTTATAAGATGCCGCAGTGAGTACAAAGAAGAACAGATACGGATTTACGGCGATGCGGCATTCGCTAAAAAACCAAAGGAGCCCAAACAGCCCAAAGAACCGAAACAGCCTGAGAAAAAGGCAGAAGAGTGATTTTCAAAGCCCCGATAGTTTTTCGGGGCTTTCAATATACAGCGTTTGAATGGACGCGATTTGCAAGGTGGATAAATGAAAATTGTTATCGGAATGTCCGGCGGAGTAGATTCATCTGTTGCGGCATATCTATTGAAAAAGCAGGGATATGATTGCGTCGGAATTTTTATGAAGAATTGGGAAGAGGAAAGTGAACAGTGTACCGCACAGCAGGATTACGACGATGTGCGTTCGGTATGTGATAAAATAGGCATACCGTATTATTCCGTCAACTTCTCAAAGGAATATTGGGATAAGGTGTTTGCAATTTTTTTGGCGGAGTATTCCGCAGGCAGGACGCCGAACCCGGATATACTATGCAATAAGGAAATCAAATTTGACGCTTTTTTGAATTTTGCGCTTTCTGTCAATGCCGACAGGATCGCCACGGGCCATTATGCGCGCACGGAGGTGCGCGATGGACTTACACTCTTGAAACGTGCGGCAGATCTCAATAAAGACCAAACATATTTTCTGTATGCGCTCGACCAAAAGAAGCTTTCGCCCGTTATGTTTCCCATAGGGGACATGCTCAAGCCGGATTTGCGTGCGGTCGCACAGCAAGCGGGACTTGTTAATTGGAAAAAGAAAGATTCCACAGGGATATGTTTTATAGGAGAACGCCGCTTCCGAGAGTTTTTGAGCGGATTTTTACCTGCCAAGCGAGGCGACATCCTCACTCTTGACGGCAAAAGAATCGGAACGCACGACGGTGCGATGTACTATACGCTCGGTCAGCGGCACGGGCTCGGAATCGGCGGAAGCAATTCAGGCAACGGAGAGCCATGGTTTGTGGTTGCAAAGGATATCAAAAAGAATATCGTCTATGCCGAGCAGGGCGAACATCCGATGCTTTATTCCGTATCATCGTCGGCATCGCAACTTACGTTTATTTCGGGTGAAGCTCCAGCAAAAAGCTTTGATTGTACCGCAAAATTCCGATACCGTCAGCCCGACCAACAGGTGCATGTCGAAATCAACGGTGACAAAATGCTGATTACTCATAAAGTACCTCAGCGCGCTGTTACGCCGGGACAGTCGGTAGTCCTCTACGACGGCGATTTCTGCCTCGGCGGCGGCGTGATAGATTCTACACAGGTTGGAAAGTAGTTCTTTTACGGGGGAAGCTGTTCATGTGTCCTTACTGTGTAACGCTTTAGATTTTATTATTCTTATGTGTGGGGACAGTGTCCTCACACATGGTTTTTTGGCTTTGTCACTCCGAAAAAGGATGCAGGATGAAGACAGCCGCTTACCTTGGCGAGCCGTCGGGAAGGTACATTGAGTTCAGTATGGCAACGGTTTCGCCGCAAACATCTTCATCGAAGAAGTCGGGAAGAAGGGATACTACGGGATATCCGCCGGATAGCTCAAAATACTCTTTCTGCATTTTCACATGCTCTGAAAAATCTTCTTTTTTCGGCATGGGAGTATTTGTACCGATGTGGTCAAGATTAAGTATTCTGTTATATGCCGAATTGCGGCAGACAAAATAATGTCCGCCGGCGACCTTTCGCCAATTACCCGCATCATCGAACGCGACGTCATTTAATCGTACAGTGTCTGCGTATCTTGATGCGAAAATATCGGGGATATGAGCTTCGACCTCCGCTTCGGGCTGAATATCCTTTATTATTTCGTAGAGCAGTGCGAGGATATCCGTCATTTCGTTTTTCGGTCCGTATGAAATGTCAAGCTTGAGCTTTTTTATGCCCATCGGCAGAAATTTTGAGAAAATTTCCGTAAAATACGGACGCAGCAGTTTTTCGTCAAAATGCAGATAATGCCATTTTCTGTTCGGGTCGTGACATGCACCGAGTAATTCGGGATGCGCGGTGCCGATTCTGCTGTTCTCAGTTGCCGTGAATGGCGAAAACCACAGTCCCGGAACGAATCCGTGTGCCGAAATATCCTTTATGAGCTGCTCAAAATGCGGGAAGCGCGCACGGTCGATATCCCAATCGCCGATAAGATAGTTCTTGATTCTGTCCTCAAAAACATACCAGCCGTCGTCGATGGTAAGCTTGCCCTTTGGCAATCCGAGACGTTCGATGCGCTCCATATAATCATAAATGAAGCTTTCGGTCAGCGCGGTAGCGGGAGTGCTTCCGCAAAGCTGTGCTTCGTTAGTGACATTTGCAGTGATCTCCGCTTCCTTTGCCCGCATGGCGACCTTCTTTTGTTCGACCCACGTGCAGTATTCAAGCTTTGACCAGAACGGCTCGTTTGTATGCTTTTCATCCGGCACCACGAGCGCATTGTATTTCTGCCATTCGGTTGACGGGTCGCAGTTGTCGCAGACATACAATTTCTGCCCCTCCGAAAGAGTGAACGTAAGCGTTTCGATACCGTCGAATGATACCCTGCCGCCACTGCGATTCATAAAACCGAAAAATTTGTTTTTTGCAAGTACTACGGGCGAGCCGGATGTGCTGCTCGCGTTTATCGTGAACGGGTCAAAATCAAAGGATTCTGCGGTTTCGTAGACGTTTCGTCCCCACTGATTGTAAAACGGCAGGTAAAGCGGCGTTGATACTTTGAATGCAACAGTTTTTTCCGTATATATCATTTTTTTACCTCAAAACCTCAAAAAAATTTATTCCATGCGTCTTTTCCGTCGGCAAAAACGAATTTCAGCGACGTTGTTTTCGTTTCGTCGGGTTTAACGAAGCGAAGCGTACCGTTCTTCCTCAAAACGTCGCGTCCGTCGGGTGTGCAGTTGCCCGGCTCAAGACCGATAACGTAGTCGTGCTTGCCCATCATCTTCCATTCGGTGAAGCAGGGGAGCTCGTTCTTATCAAACGAGAGAACTACTCCGCAATCGAGCTTCGGCTGGAATATCCCCGCGTGACAGTATCCTTCATTTTCCGTCATATCGTAATAATAACAGCATTCTTCATAGCCTGCCTGCGGCTTTTCGGGGATAAGTGCACTGTCCATGCTCCAAGCAGAGCGTTCGTTTCGCGCTTTTACACTGTTGTTTGGTATCTTTACCGTACATTCCTCATCGACAAGCGGATAACCCATGTTGCAGTGATACAAAAGCATATACGGGCTTTCGGCATCGCCTTCGTTTATGACCGTATCGTGTACCGTGAATGTGTTATCACGGTATGAAAACTCATATTCGCGGACAAGCGTCAGCTTTTGAGAAAAAATGCACTTGTCGTAAATTTCAAATTTCAGCTTGAGTGAATCATTGGTTTCCTCGCAGGATTTGAATACTGCGGGGATGTTCGATACCGTGCCGTGAAGCGGAAGCACCTCACCGCGATCAACGCACGGAGAGCCTACAGCGGTAAGTCCGCAGGTGGTAAAGAAGCCTGCCGTGAACGATTTCAGAAAATTGGTCGTTTCCTTGTCATAATATGACGGAGCAACATAGCCGCACGGCGAAAAAAATCCGAAATTGTTTCCCTTAAAGATAAGTCTTGAGACATCGGCACAGCGGTCAACGGATATCCATGCTTCAAGACCGAGCCCGTTGCGCACATACACGAAGTGCATACCGTCGCCCTTTCCGTCCTGCAAAACATATCTTTCGGCACCGCGTACCTGTAAAGTATTTCCGACATAATCTTTCATTAAATACACCTCCCAATATGTGAATTATACAACTTTAAGCTTTTTTTGTAAAGCATCGGTAAAGGTTATTGCCAAGAAAAGCAGAATATGGTATAATATAGCGTAGTATATTACGGAGGCAGGCTTATGATTTGCAAAAACTGCGGTGCGAAAAATCTCGATACCCGCAAAAAATGCTTTAATTGCGGCTGTGCGCTTGAATATGTTGCCGAAAGCGATTTTGTTCCGAGACGCAATGTATCGCGTTCGACAGCGGATTCCATACAGCGCAAGGATACACATGATGAAATCATCTATCCGTCAGATATATACGATGATGAGAAAATCAATGAAAACGGCGATATATCCGCAGATTATGTCTGCGATACGGACGAAATAATCGAAAACAACTATACGGATGATGCCGACGATGCGGATATCGACAACGAAACCGAAGACGTTTACGATGCCGAAAACGAAGAAGCGGACGGAGGCGTATCTGCGGAAAAAGACGAAAAAATATGCGAGCTTGAATTGGATAAGGATACGGAACAGTATTATGAGAGCGTACATAAAAAGAAAAATGTAGGTCTTACCGTTGCGATATGGGTGCTTGCCGTACTGTTCATAATCATTGCGATAGTGGTAGGAATACTTGCTTACATGTGGTTTACCGACGACGACGATGTCGTGGTCAAGCCGACACAGACGACTGTGGAAGCGCTGAATATACAGCTTCCGAAGGTAATGAAAATGCACGATGACAAGGGTACGGAATATCTGCACGCCGTATTTTTCGGGGAATCGGGAGACCGTCTGTATCTCGGCTGTAACAATACATATACCACGTTCGTTGAAAACTCCATTACGCTCGACCTCTACCTTGAGGATCTGTTCTCGTCAGAATATGAGTTCAACGAAGCCGATGTGCTTGCGAATATCAATGCGTATCTCATTCGTGAAAACAAGCGTTATGAATGCAGCACACAGGCGTTTTCCATGAGTGTCCCGGAAGCCGAAATAACACTGTTCTCGCCCGATTCGCCAAACCGCAAGGTTTACAGTGATATGTTTGCGGTTCGATTTTGGACTGCCACGGATTCAAGAATAACGCTCAATAACGACGATATCACGAGCTACATGGACGGACTCGGCAGTGTTTCGTATAATGTTAAGATCCCCGAGGGCGCAAGCGTTACATATCAGCTTGAAATCAAACAGCCGTACCACACTCCGCACAGCGAGGTGTTCATTCTTTCACGTGATACGCTTCCTGTCGATTTGACGATAGCAACGAGTAATGCGTCGGTAATAAGCGAGCCGACAATAACGATATCGGGCTCGACAGAGCCGGGAGTAAGAATAACCTCGAATCTTCCCGGAAATATAGAAATAAACGAGCTTTACAACACGTATAATGCCGTTCTCAGCCTTTCCGGATGTGATTACGGGCAGATAGAAGCCGTGATCACGGCAACAAATTCAAAGGGAAGCTCATCGCTTTCGCACACGTTCTGGTATTGGCCGAGCGAGACAAAGGTTACTACGACCTCAAGCAAATTTACGACCGCGGTCGCATCGAATCCAAATAAGTACGCTGCAAGGAATTTCGTCATATCAGAGGCGAAGGCGACAAAGATACTTGCGGGCAATGCCTTCGAAGCCACTGTCACGCTTGACGGTGCCGACTATAAGATCGCTGTCACCAACGAGTACGAGAAATCGGCAAACGTATCGGTCGGCTCAAGCTACAAGGTGTTTGCCGAGTGTATCGGATATAACGATGACGGGTTGCCGCTTTTCAGAGGATGGTACATCTATAAAGTATAACTTTTTTGAAAGGGGATATTATGAAAAGACGCGATAAGGTCAACTATTATCTTGATTTGGCGGATGTCGTTTCCCAGCGCGGAACATGTCTGCGCCGCAGGTACGGTGCTGTAATAGTAAAGAATGACGAGGTCATCTCGACGGGCTATGTCGGAGCACCGCGCGGAAGAAAAAACTGCACAGATCTCGGCTTCTGCGTACGTCAGAAGCTCAATATCCCGCGTGGGGAACGGTATGAGCTGTGTCGCAGTGTCCATGCCGAAGCCAATGCGATAATAAGTGCAGAACGCAATAAGATGATAGGCGCGACTCTGTATCTTTCGGGACGCGAGGTCGAAACGGGCGAGTATATCGAAAAATCGAGCAGCTGCTCCATGTGTAAACGAATGATAATCAATGCCGGCATCGAAACCGTCATTATTCGGGATACGCAGGATGATTACCGCGTGATCAACGTTCAGGATTGGATAAACGACGATGAATCCTTAAGCGGAACGTTCGGATATTGAATTCGCAAGGAGGGAATGTTTTGAAAAAAATTGTTTTGTACTTACTTGTTATTGCGCTGTCAGCTGCCGTATTGCCGTTCAACACACTCGCCGCGCATGATGCGCCGTTTACGCTTACGGTAACATCCACAGACGGTGCGGATGTAATAATCGGCCCGAAAAACGATTCGGGCAAGCTCTCGTTCAGGCTTGCTCCGACAAATGGCGTTTTCGGCGAAAGCTTTACGCTCGACAAGATAGTTAATAAATCGTCAAACGAGCAGATAGAACTTAATTCGAGCGTCTCATCATCGTGGACGTCATGCTATATAGGAAGCTATACGATGCACTTCAATGAGCTTGATGCCGGTATGACGGTTGAATTTGAATTGTATTGGACGGATTCAAAGGGCGTTCAGAAAACGGAAACTGCTGAATTCAAGCTTTCCAAGCCCGAGCCCAAGGCAGAGGTCAAAACCGACCTTGACGGTCTTATCGCGGTTCCGGGTGCAACGGTAACGGTCAATTATGAAGTTACAAATGTCGGAAACGTTCCGATAGATCATATATATGTTTCCGATGATATCATCTGCGGACTTATCGGCAAATCGTATATTTACGCCACCGAGCGCAGTTCCGATGTGCTTAAGGTAGGCGAATCTATCGTTCAGAGCGTTTCGTTCGTTATTGACGGCACTATTACTTCGGCGCCCGTTGTTGTGTACGCCTACAACAATAAGACATACGAAGCAAAGGGAGATGTTTGCGAAATATCCGTAAACGAGGTAGTGCCGGAAATATCGCTCTATTGCGATAACTATTCTCTCAGCGAAAAGAACGCTGAACAGACGTTTTTCTACACAATTCACAATACAAGCGCGGTAACGCTTACGAACGTTCGCGTTTATGACAGTGATGGCAGTAATGCGCACCTTGTCTGCGACCCGTTTGAGCTTCCCGCAGGCGAGATATATGAAAATTCATACACACTCAACATTACAAAGAGCGGCTTCTATAAATTCAAGGTCGTTTATTCCTATGAGGGTGCCGACGGCGATAAGGAAATCTCCGCTAAGACCGATAAATCGATAAGATTGCCGAACGAGGTCTATCTTAAAATATCGGAGATATCGCCCGAATCTATTTCAGAAGCGGGCGACGTGATCTTTACGCTTACGATAGAAAACGGCACAACGAGTGAGTTGAAGGACATAAACATCACCGAAGCTTCGAATCTGGCGGATCCGCTTAATGTCAACGTAATAATCCCCGCAGCGACGCAGACGAAGAAAGCCGAGTATTCCTGTGATATGACGACGAGGATCCCGTCATCCGGAACCAAGGTCAAATTTGTACTGAGCTATAAGATCGACAATGAGTTGTACACCACATACACATCGTACGATGTGCGCTTCGACAGCCCGCTCGTAACGCCAACGCCGTTTGAAGAACAGCAGGAACCCGAAGGCAACACAAACGGACTGCTGCTTTGGATACTGATAGGCGTGCTATTGCTTCTGCTTATTGCCGCGTTGATAGTCATTCTTGTGATACTAAAAAAGAAAAGCTCGTTCATCGAGTCTGAACCGGTGGTAAAGCGCAGAGTGTCGTCGGGCTTTGACGATGATTACGGCTACGACGGCGATGATATACCGGATGACGGAATGGATGATATGACGGATGAAATCATTCCCGAAGAAAGCATTGATGACATTGATGATGACGGCGTAAGAATATACAAGAAAAAGTAATTCTTGACCTTCCGGAAGGCAGGTGCTTTGTATTCCGGAAGGTCTTTTGTATTTGTAAAAGGAGAAAATTATGAAACGGTGGTCTAAATACATAAAACCGTATCTTGCTTCGTTCATTCTCGGACCGCTCTGCATGATAGTGGAGGTATTGGGAGAGGTGATTATGCCTAAATTTCTGGCATGTATAGTGGATTACGGTATTGAGGGGGAGCCGGCTCCCGCATGGGTCGAAAAGCTCTTTGAGATATTCGGCACGGGTAATGTGTTCGTCGTGGCGATAATGTCGGGAATGATACTCACGGCGATCTTAATGATGCTCGGCGGTGTCGGCGGCGCTTACTTCGGTGCAAAGGCGGCTGTGAATTTCGCTACCGATGTGCGGCGTGATGTCTACAAAAAGGTGCAGAGCTTTTCGTTCTCAAATATTGATAAATTTCAAACGGGCTCACTCATCACGCGTCTTACTAACGATATAACACAGATACAGAATTTCATCAACGTGCTTTTGCGTATGGCGCTTCGCTCGCCCGGAATGCTCATTGGCGCGCTGATAATGGCGATAATCCTCAATCCGTCGCTGACGGTCGTGCTTGCGGTGACGATGCCGCTGATGATAGTTTTTATGGCGATACTTATTTCAAAGAGCTTTCCGAAGTTCTCGGGCATGCAGGCAAAGATAGACGCGCTCAACTCGACGGTGCAGGAGAATATAACGAATGTGCGTGTTGTCAAGAGCTTTGTGCGCGAGGAGCATGAAAAGAAAAAATTCGCACGTGCAAACGGCAACCTCAAGCGCGCGGGCTTCGAAGCGATGAATATAATGATATTCATGTCGCCCGTGATGACGTTTTTCATGAATGCCACAACGATAGCCATATATTGGTTCGGCGGCAACATGGTGCTTGATTCATCCATGACGCCCGGCGACCTGATCGCGTTCATTACATATATTTCGCAGATACTTATGTCGTTGACAATGGTCACGATGCTGTTTATGATGCTTTCGCGTGCATTGGCATCGACAAAGCGTATCGGCGAGGTTTTGGACGAAAAGGTCGATATTTCCGACATCGATGCGCTGTATAAGGATAAGCATGTCGAAAACGGAAGTATTGAATTCAAAAATGTATCGTTCCGCTACTACAAGAACAGCGAGGATAAAGTACTTGATAAAATAAACCTTACTATCCCCGCGAAATCCACGGTAGGTATAATCGGCTCGACGGGCTGCGGAAAATCGACGCTCGTTTCGATGATACCGAGGCTCTATGACGCCGATGAGGGAGAAATACTCGTTGACGGTGTCAATGTAAAGGATTATTCGCTGTTCAATCTGCGTGAAAGCGTTTCGATGGTATTGCAGAACAATACGCTGTTCTCGGGAAGCATCGAGGATAATCTCCGTTGGGGCAACGAGGATGCGACGGAGGAAGAAATCATAAGGGCGGCTGAAAGCGCACAGGCGGATAAATTCATAACATCATTCCCTGACGGCTATAAGACCGATATCGACCAGGGCGGCACGAACGTTTCGGGCGGACAGAAGCAGCGTATGTGCATCGCGCGCGCACTCTTGAAAAAGCCCAAGATAATCATTCTCGACGATTCAACGAGCGCCGTAGATACTGCGACCGAAACGCAGATACGCCATGCGTTCAGAACAGACCTTAAGGACACAACAAAAATAATCATCGCACAGCGTATATCATCAGTTATCGACGCGGATATCATTGTCGTTATGGATAACGGAAGAATAACAGGCATCGGCTCACACGAAGAATTGCTTGCGAATAACACGGAATATCAGGAGATATATTATTCGCAGACAGACAAGGAGGCACAGTAAATGAAACGCACATTGGAAGACCTCCAAAAACAGTACAGCAACATAAACAAGATACCGGCAGGCGTACACAAAAGCCTTATGCGCGGCCCCGGTCCGCGCCGCGGCGGTCCTCGCGCGACAGGCAAGCCGAAAAATACGGGAGCGGTAATTAAACGGTTGTTCGGATATGTGGCAAAATACAAGTTTTTACTGATAGCCGTATTTTTTCTCATAATCATTTCGACAGTTACTTCACTTGTGGCGACGAAACTGCTTCAGCCGATAATCAACAATTTGGTTGAGGAAGGCGCGGTCGAAGAAAAGCTGAAGTATCTTACGCAGACACTCGCGGTGCTTGCAGGAATATATCTTATCGGTATAGCATCGACATATGCGCAACAGAAAATAATGGTCGTTGTTTCGCAGAACTCAATAGAAAGACTGAGAACAGACCTGTTTGCCAAGCTCCAGACATTGCCGACACGTTATTTTGATGCGCGTCCCACAGGTGAGGTGATGAGCCGCTTCACAAACGATGTCGATAATATCGACAGCATGATAAACCAAACGCTTACAAGTACCTTTTCGGGTATGGTAATGCTTGTCGGAACATTTGTGCTGATGCTGACCACCAGCTTTTGGCTCACGCTCATAACGATAGTATTCTTGCCGATATTCACCTTCGGCGGGGGATTGATAGCCAAAAAATCAGGCAAGTATTACAGCGCACAGCAGAAGGCGCTCGGCGCGATGAACGGCTATATCGAGGAGACCGTCAACGGCGCAAAAGTAATAAAGGTATTCAACCATGAACAGACCTGTAACGAGGAATTTGACCTGCTTAACGACGATATGCGAGATAAGCTTTTCAAGGCGCAGTTCTTCGGCGGCATAATGGGTCCGGTAATGGGCAACATGAGCCAGATTTGCTACGCACTTACCGCGGGCATCGGCGGTCTGCTCTGTCTTTCGGGACATTTTGATGTAGGCGGGCTTGCAGTGTTTGTAGGACTTTCAAGAAGCTTTTCAATGCCTATCAATATGATATCACAGCAAATGAGTACGATTTTTTCGGCACTTGCCGGAGCGGAGCGTGTATTTGAGGTCATGGATACCGAACCGGAGATACCCGATGCCGAAACAGCCGTCGATATACCCGATATGAAGGGGAATGTCGTGCTTGATAATGTCACATTCGGCTATATCCCGGAAAAAACCATACTCAAGAACATATCGCTTTACGCAAAGCCCGGACAGAAGATAGCGTTCGTCGGCTCGACGGGCGCAGGTAAAACGACAGTTACGAATCTGCTCAATCGCTTTTATGATATCGAGCAGGGAACAATAACGATCGATGGCGTGGATATCAAGAACATCAAGCGTGAGGTACTGCGCAAAAACATCGCCATGGTACTTCAGGACACGCATTTGTTCACGGGAACAGTAATGGAAAACATCCGTTACGGCAGACTCGATGCAACTGACGAAGAGGTCATTGAGGCGGCTAAGACCGCAAGTGCGCATTCGTTCATCATGCGGCTTGAAAAAGGCTACGACACCATGATATCCGGCGACGGCTCGAATCTTTCGCAGGGACAGCGTCAGCTT
>JAZRXI010000060.1:0-17949 GCA_045600145.1 Clostridia bacterium
CTTCTTTGTCCGAATACAACACCGTTCTGCCGTCTTTTCTTTCAAGCCGATAGCAAAAATCCTTTTTTTCCGTGCCGAACATCAGCACCCTTTCTTCGTCAAGCTCGCGCGGATGAGCGTCGTTCCACAAAAGTCCGAAAACGCCGTCACTGCTTAATATTCTGCCCTTGAGCAAAAGCGAAAATTCTTCCGCATCGGCGCTCATCCCCGGCGGGATAAATTCAACTGCACTGCGTCTGTTTTCAGCCGAAAGCACGATGCCGTCATCTATTTCGGCATCCGCACCGAGATAGCCCGTGTTGCCGCCCGTCACGCACGACCAGCCCAAATCCACGATGCGCTTACCGATGAAATGCTCCTCATATACCGTTTCGCCGTGAGCGTATGTGCCGTACGGCGGATCATATTTCTTTATCGGGTCGGCAAGGTCGATGACATATTCCTTTTGCCCGCCCTGAAGCACCGAAATTATGTTTTCCGATTCGGTAAGATATTTATTCTGCGGCAAAGTACGCGCAAACCCGTACCAATAATCGGGACACGGCCACAAAACTACCGACGGGTCAATAACGCGGCAAAGCTCATCAGTTGCGCCCCAATAGCCGTGATGCGCGACCTGCAGGATATCACTCTTGATATATTCTTTGGGATGGAGCTGTAATATCTTTTCCGCGCCCTGACCGTGGATATCGCCCAAAAACATGGCAGAATACTTCCCCGCCGTCATTTTGAACACCGTTGAGGTCTCGTTAAAATTCTTTATTTCTTCGATTTCGCGCCCCGTGGTGACTACCTCAAAGGCAACGCCCGGAAATTCAAAGCGCATGCCCGTTTCCGGCGTGACCGATTCGGCAATACCCGGCGCAACTCGCAAAAATTTCTGCCTTTGCATTTCGCTTGTTCCGCTTGCTTCGAAAACGAAATCATATACGAGCTTTTGTATCTCGACCTTGCCGGCATATTTTTCGGCAAATTTCAGGAAACATCCGATATGATCGTCGTGCGCATGAGTAAACAGCCACGCGGCAATAACGATTTTTTTATCGTCACGCTCATTTTGGGCGCAAAGCACATCGAACAGATGATCGCATTCCTCATGGTCGTCACAGCCGCCGTCGATAAGCACGAAGCGCGAATCCGCCAAGCGAACGACATACGACATACCGCAATCATAAGTAAAATACGAAAGCTTTATCTGCGTAAGCAAGGGTTTAACGGTTTTCATTTTTTCTCCTTAAAGCATATGCGCTCTTATTTCCTCTGCCGAAAGCGGAGAAAGGTCTGCGGGAGCGATATCGAATACCGTCTTACAGCCCCTGTCGCCGCGAATGAACATTTTGTTTATCGCACGCGCGAACGCAACTATCGCCGAAGCTGTAAATTCGGGGTTTGAATCAAGCTTTATACTGTATTCGACCGTGTGCCTGTGTTCGTTTTTAAGCCCGGTACTGCCGCAACGTATCACCGAACCGCCGTGCGGAAGCTCTGAATGCTTTGCTTTCATTTCTTCTTCGGAAATAAACGTTACGCTCGTATCGTAATCGGCGAAATAATTCGGCATCGTCTTGATTTGCCGTTCTATCTCGGCTTTATCGGCATTTTCCTCGGCGACAACATAGCACTCGCGCAGATGCTTGTCGCGCGTTGTAAGCTCGGGCATTTCGCCGTCGCGCACTCTCTGCATCGCGCTTTCGACGGGAACGGTGTACTGACGCGCATCTTTTACTCCGTCAATGCGGCGTATGGCATCGGAATGACCTTGGCTCACTCCCCTGCCCCAGAACGTATAATCGCGCCCGTCGGGAAGTACAGCAGAAGCATAAAGCCGCGCAAGTGAGAACATTCCGGGATCCCAACCGCCGGAAATTAGCGCGATATGTCCCGATTTTTCAGCCGCCGCATCGACACGCGCAAAGTGCGACGGGATGTTGGCATGCGTATCAAAGCTGTCGATAACATTGAAGCTCTGCGCAAGCTCGGGCGTCATGCGCGGCAGATCGGTGGCACTGCCGCCGCAGATGATAAGCACGTCGATATCGTTTTTATAATCAAGTATCTTTTCCGACGAATAGACAGGAACGCCCGTCAGCGTCGTAACACTTGCAGGGTCGCGCCGCGTGAACACGCCGAAAAGCTCAATATCGGGATTATTTTTAGCGGCGCACTCAACACCTCGTCCGAGATTCCCGTAACCGTAGATCGCAATTTTCATAAAAAATCAGCTCCTTATTGAGAAATAACACAAATATTGTATAACAGCAAGCCGTTGTTGTCAATCGTTAATGCACCGCAAAAGCGACGGCAGCATAAAATATATCAGGTGTTTTTATACAAAAGCACCAAAAGGAGAATAAATATGGCTGAGGTCGTAAGACTTGAGAAGATTTCCAAGCTTTACCACACAAAAAGCAGTGAAACCGAAGCCCTTAAGGATATAAGCTTTTCAGTAAAGGAGAACGAATTTGTTTCTCTGATAGGTCCGTCGGGATGCGGAAAATCAACAGTTCTGTCGATAATAGCGGGACTTGAAGCACCGTCGGGCGGCAAGGTTTATATTGATTCGGATGACGGAAAAAAGCACATAGGATATATGCTTCAGCAGGATCATCTCTTTCCGTGGCTTACGGTCAGAGAAAACGCACTGCTCGGACTTGATATACGCCATGAAAAAACAGAGGAGAATATCTGCCGCGTAGATAAACTTTTAGAGCAATATGAGCTTAAGAGCTTTGCCGATGCGTACCCCGCGCATCTGTCGGGCGGAATGCGTCAGCGCGCGGCACTTATACGCACGCTTGCGGTAGACCCTTCGGTGCTGTTGCTCGATGAGCCGTTTTCCGCGCTTGATTCGCAAACACGGCTCGCGGTATCCGCCGATATACACTCGATAATCAAAAAACAAAAAAAGACCGCCATTCTCGTTACACACGATATTTCGGAGGCAATAAGCATGAGTGACCGCATAATAGTGCTGTCGAGCCGTCCCGCAACGGTCAAGTGCATGTACGAAATCAAGCTTTCCGGCTCGAAAAATCCGATAGACAGACGCAAAGCGCCGGAATTTTCAACATACTTTCAAGTCTTGTGGGAGGAGTTGAATGAAAATGGGATATACTGATGAGCATATTGAGTTTTTAAGAGCGGAAAGGCGAAAAAAGCGGATAAAGCTCGGTCTGCAAATTTCCATATTTGTGCTTTTCTTTATTTTTTGGGAGCTGCTTGCCGATTTTAAAATAATCAACCCATTTATCTTTTCTTCGCCGTCAAGATGCGTGAAAATATTCGGTACACTGTGGGACTCAGGACTTTTGCGTCATATCGGCATAACGCTATTTGAGACACTCGCGGGCTTCGTTCTCGGCAGTGTCCTCGGTTTCATAATAGCCGCGCTTCTGTGGTGGTCGCCGATGGCACACGATGTCCTTGACCCGTATCTCGTGATACTGAACAGCCTGCCAAAGATCGCGCTCGGTCCCGTCATCATCGTTTGGGTCGGTGCGGGCATCGGCTCGATAATAACCGTCACTCTGCTGATTTCGATAGTAGTTGCGATAATGGGCGTACTGAACGGCTTCAGAGAGGTCGAAAGTGAAAAGCTTCTGCTGCTCAAGACCTTCGGCGCAACAAAGTCACAGCTATTTTTCAAGGTGGTCTGCCCCGCGAGCATCCCGACGACGGTTTCGGTATTAAAGCTGAATATCGGTATGTCGTGGGTAGGCGTGATCGTCGGCGAATTCTTAAATTCCAAAGCAGGACTCGGATATCTTATCGTCTATGGCGGTCAGGTCTTTAAGATGGATATAGTGATGTGCGCAACGCTGATACTTTGTCTGCTTTCAGCGGTGATGTATTTTCTCGTCGCACTCATTGAAAAGACAGTCATAAAGGCGCGAAGCGATTAAAAGCACCAAAACGCAAACGGGACGCAATGCTTTTTGCGTCCCGCCTCTATTTTGCAAAGCTTTTCCGTCTGTATGTAGGCTAATGTCAAATCCGTAAGCGAGCTGTTTGCAGGACAAAGCATGACAAATACTAACCGTTCGTGCAATATGCTGCGTTGTAAGCTCTACATCTGCCCCGTCTGCGGAAAAGTCGTCTGTTCAAAGTGAAGTTGCAGCGGCATGGGGACTCTTTCCACTTCACCTTTTTCGCCGGACGCTGTCCCGCGAAAAAGGAGTCCTCTGCAGCTCTACTCCTCTGCAGACAAATCATCAGCGGCGAAATCGGCGAGATATGTTACGGGATGGGTAACACCGTCGGAAGTATAAATAACGCTTATTACTATTTCGTTTGGCTTATCAGACGGGAAGAATACGGCATTCACGCACTGTGCCATAACAGTGCTTTGCTTTTCGCTTATATCATATTCCATTATCTGATAATAGAATTCTTCATCGCCGGTCTCGGTTATATAAAACAGTGTTCTGCTGTCGTTTGCAATAAAAAACTCGCCCGAAACTATATCCGCCTGCACTACCTCGGAGCTTTTATCGGTAATATTTACCACACGCAGATCACACACGGCAGTATCATAATCCTCGGTAAGCACCGCAAGGAAACGTCCGTCCGGTGAAAGTGAAAACTGTGCGCCGCGTGCTATCATCTCGCGCGGGATAAATTCGCGTGTACTTGTGCGTACAACAGCTTCCGCTTCATCAACTATATCGCAATAATACAGATATCCGTCATTATAAGTTATATCGCTTTCGGTGATTATGTCGGACGCAAGGATCACGATTTCCTTTGTATTCACGTCATATTCCTTAAGAGAATATATCTGGTCGCCGCTGAGGCAGAACAACTTCGACCCGTCATCGTTCATTGCGATACTTATTATCATATCGCCGAATATCTTTGCTTCGACACCGCTTCCGATAACATTAAGCTCACCGCTTTCGATATCGGCAACCGTTACAAGGCTGACATCGTCTTTTTGTTCGACAAAGCTCAAATATTTACCGTTTCCCGAATATGCCGCCTTTACTATCGTGGCAAAGCTTTTATCCAAAAGCCGACGTTTTGTGCCGTCCTTATCGGCGACATAAAACATCTCACCGCTTTCCTCCGGTTTTGAGAACAGTGCGCCGCTGTTATCCGGAAGCCAGCACAGAAAACGCGCATCGGCAAAGAACAGCGGAAGTGTCTTTTTCGCTCCGTTCACCGACAGCACCGATTCGTTGAGAAGTGCAAGCGCATCGGTATTTTCCGAATACTCGGGCAAAGTAAATCTGTCGAGCATGACCACTCGTATGTTCACACCTTCAAGCTCACCGCTGAGCAGTTCATCACGTTTTGCGTTTGCCTCAGCCTCACTTGAGTACTTTTCGCTTATCATCAGCACGCTTATATTATCACTGCAAAGCGTCGGAGTAAATCCCTGAACAGGCAATTTTCCCTCCTGATACTCATAATACAGGTCACACAGAAGATACCATCCCTGCGCGTTTTTGTCTTTAGCGCTTTTGAGCATCGATACCGTAAGCGCATTACCGCTTTCGGACACCTTGAACGTCACATCGCCCGAAAGATTGAAATACATTGCGGTTTCGTTTGTTTCCGTATTTGTCATGCGGAACATTCCCTTTATAATTCCGCCCGCATCTGACGGAGTGCCCGCAATGATATAATCCCAATATTCAAGCGCTTTGAATGTCACCTTCAAGCGCAACGGTGCCTGAAGGAACTCAACCGAATATTCGGGGATCCCACATTCCGAAATCACATCACTGCCCGAGCAGAACGAAAAACGGATATCCGATCGACCGCTCTCTCCGCTGAGTATTTCGAGCTTATTGAGATTCGCATGCTCCTGCGCCGCTCCGCCCGAAGCCGAATACTTTGTTTTGTTGTACTCGCCCGGAGTATATTTGTTCCCTGTCACGGCAACAGCCGTCACTATCATGGCAATGATAAGTACCGTCGCAACGGACACAATGATCTTCTGCATGCGGCTCATAGGCGGAAGCTTACGCTTTTTACTCTTTGTGTCAGCCGCGATATTCGGTGTTCCTTCCGCACTGCCGCTCACACCTGCGTCACCGGCGGCGACCGTTTCGGCGTTGATCAAGGTATCATCAATATCAACAGGCGTTTCGTCATTTTCCGCCGTACCGCCCGCTACGGACGTCTCGCTGTCGGCGGAAATCCCGCTTGCATCGACCGTTTTTTCCGTATCGGTCATTTCGGTGATATCATTCTTTTCAGACATACATTACTCCTGTTTTCTACAAAATTGATTTCAACACATTGAATATGATATTTCCGTTAAAAAACATTCTGCCCAAAAGGGACGATTGCACCATATCGTGGAAATTTTCAAGAGGAAGCACCGACATGGCTATCGGAATTATTGCGAAAACCACGCACACGAATACCGCCGCTTCGAGCACACCCACGCCTCCGCCGATAAGCGTATCAAACTGTTTTAGTACCGGGAGCTGTACCACATGGTCAAGCAATCCTATAACGAACATACATATCAATCTTACGGCAAAGAATATTATAAGAAAACTGATCAAGCTGAGGCTGAGGTTGATTATCGTTTGATTGAAATAATCGCTGAGTGTCGTTATCCCCTGCTCCGCGAACGCCTGATTCACGATATTATCCATCATCATTCCCGCGATGGGCTTAGGCAGGTTGGATGTATTGATTATCTCCCCTATGCGTTCGCTTCCGAGTGACGCTATATCGACATTCGCCACGCTCATATCGCTGAGCTTTTCCGCTCCCGCCGTAAAATACAGCAGTGTGTTGTTGAAGTTCGTTTTTTCCGATATAAAAGAAGCAAGTCCGTTATAGAAAACGAGCGAAACGAGCCACGACACAATGTATGAAACAAAATTCAAAGCAGAAACAAGAAAGCCCTTGTACCACCCCAATACAAAACCGATTCCGAGCACCAGAATTATGCCCAAATCAACTAAATTCACCTTGATTATCCTCCACAAATCACGCAGGAATATTATATCTGTACAAAAATCCGTCCGACTCGATCACAGCAAAGCCGTTGCCCGCGGTAAAGCCGTCGATCTTCATCGGAAAACGGTATTTGATCTGCTTGCCGCTTTTTGGCTCAAAGCAATACATAAAGAAATTACTGAACGCATAATAATGCTTTTCGGAAACATACGCATACATCACCTTTTCCGGGCATTGCAGATTATTTACTTTTCTTCCGCTTATCGCTTTTAAGTAACCGTTGTTAAGCAAAAGTATGTGCATCGTTTTATCCGACATTCCCTTGGAAATAACATCATATCCGTTCACGTTATAATCGTAATTGACCGTTCCCGTATAGTCGCAGTCACGCACCATTATACGTTCCGTGCCGAATATATAGCACAGCTTTTCATCAAACGCCGCATCGTACATCATCTGACTGTCATCCTCAAATGTGACGGTCTGCGTTTTGCCCGTATCGTATTTGTAGGTTGAAAGTCTGTACTCGGGGGAATATCCCGAATTTTCAACGGTTATCACCCAGACGCTCCCGCCCGAATACACGCCGAAGCGAATGTTGGTGCAGTTGCTGTTCGAAGTTATTCTGTCTATCTCCTCGCCCGTGCTGTTCAGTATTATCGTATCATCGGAATGGCTGAGACTCACTGCTATGAGCTTATCGCCCATCGCCACATCGAAGATATTTCTGTCAAATTCCTTTGAAAAAACATGCTGTCCGTCCTTGCTTATCACCTGCAGCTTTTTGCCCTCGGCGATGCCTATGCGCGTATCGCATGTATACAGCTTCATATTGCCGTCGGCACCGGAATAGCCCCACATGATTTCATTTCTGTCGTCAAGATAATACAAATTGCCGCTTTCGGGATCAATGTACGCTATCCCGTTGCCGAAAACCTTATATATGTAATCCTTTTCGATCGGAAGTGCCTTAAGCTCATTATCTGCAATGCTCTTTACTTTATCGGGCACAAACAGCATTATAAGCGACAGTATGACTATTATTGCCACCGCCGCCGAAATAAATGGGATATAATCAATTATGTCAAAGCGTTTCCGCGTTCTTAACGTGCGCATTTTAACTCCCTTTGGGCCTTAAATTATTGCATCTGCAATTACCGGATAATGGTCGCTGTACGAGCGTGCCGCCTCGGAAATATCTACTTGATATTTTTTTATTATCGCGCTTTTACGCACTATGATGTGGTCTATGGAAGCATCGGTATCGTATTCCGTTTTGCACGCAGGCGAAACGAAGACGCCGTTTTCAAATTTCGGCTCATCATGGAACGTCGTCACGGGATCTTTTTTTATTTCGGCAATCCCGAGCGAATCGGTAAAGCCGTTATTTTCAAGCACCGCGTAAGGCTCCGATTTCAGATCGCAGTTGAAATCACCGCCGATAAACACGGGCATATCCTTTGCATATTTGTTGACGGTATCGAGTATTTCACGGACATTTCCGAGCCGTGCCTCGTTGCCGACACTGTTATCCTCATGATACAGATGCGTAGCGCCCGCAAAAAAGCGCTTGCCGTCCTCATTTTCAAGCACGGCGAACGTAAGCGACTTCGATGTATAATCGTTAAGTCCCTTAAATAGTACGAAGCCCGTTTTTATCTCCCTGAATTTTTTTAAATAAAACATAGGCGTATAGTTATATTCGTTGCCGTGAAGCTCGGGCAAAGCCTCGGCATATCCCCGCTTATCAAGATACGGCTTGATATCCGATTTATGCCACGACGGATGAAATTCCTGAAAAAAAACACAATCGGGGCTATAGCTTTCAATTACCCTTTCAAGGTTTATATCGCGTCCCGGAACGGGATTTCCGAAAACATCAGCCCATACGTTTGCTGTCATAAAACGTATCAATATTATCACCTCTGAAGTAAAAGTATATGTATTTCACGTTATGAGTTACGCCCACTCTATGCCTCCCCAGCCGGTATCGTCAGCGGGATTATCACTTTTAGCTGTGGGGCTGGGTGTGGCTGTCGGCGCCTGTGATGCGGCATCTGCGGATGCTGTTGTATCGGGAATTTCTGTCGGTTCTGCCGCATTGTCGCCTTTGTCATTTCCCTGTTCATCGGCGGGCTGTTACGAATGCAAATATGTTCATCGGCAAAGCACCGATAAACAGTGCCGCACACAGCACCACAGCCAATATTTTTCCGATCCTTTTGGTCATATAACACGCTCCTCGTACTCCGAATACTGGATTCTCCGGATCACCGTGCTGATCCGCAAAATCCTACACCCGAAACGTATTTTAAACTTATAATTACAGTAATTATAACATAAGTTCAGCATAAAATCAAGGGTTTTGTTTTTTGTATGTTTTCACATTATTGAACAGTATAAAAGTACAAATGACGATTGTGCAGAATTGATTAAAATTGTTACTTCTATCATTAACGCAACAAAGAAAAAGTTAAAATAATTGTCAATTATCAATTAAGCAAACTCCGTTTGCGCAGGCACTTCATACTTCTAACATATAAAAACTAACGCCCCGCCTGTAAAAATAAGCGGGGCGTTGCTTTCAGTTGGTACTTTAAGTGAAATATTTGCCTTACGTCAAATGTGAAATTTTACGATTTCGGTCATTTCTTCTTTTTGTGATTCTTAACTTCCTGCACAACGAGCGTCGAAAGCGCAACGATACCGATGACGTTGGGTATTACCATGAGGTTGTTGGACATATCGGTAAGCTCCCAAACGAGGTCATTCTTTAAGAGTGAGCCGAGGAAGATGAACCCTATGGCAACTATAGAATAAATAACGTTGGTGTACTTTGATTTAAAAAGATAGTTGATGTTTATTCTGCCGAAAAGGTTCCAGCCGAGGATAGTCGAGAATGCGAAGAAGAACAGGCATATCGCAACGAAGCCTTTTCCGAGTCCGTCACCCATAACGCTTGAGAACGCAAGCTGTGCCATGTTGGTCTTTGCAACGCCCTCCGCGGCACCGCCGGCAAGTATACCGTTGCCGGCATAAAGCGTCGAGATAACTACGAGCGCTGTCATCGTAAGTACCACGAATGTATCTATAAATACACCTATCATCGCAACAACACCCTGATCGTGCGGAGTTTCAACGTTTGCCATAGCGTGAGCGTGCGGAGTTGAACCCATACCTGCTTCATTGGAGAAAAGTCCGCGCTTAACGCCTTGGCTGATAGCCGTCTTAAGAGCATAGCCTATGCCGCCGCCGATAATGGCATTCGGCACGAACGCATACCTGAATATCATTCCGAAGGTTTCGGGAATGTACTTGATACGGGCGATTATTACAACAAGCCCGCCGATAAGATAAAGCGTCGCCATTATTGGAACGAGCTTTTCGGTGACTGAGCCGATAGCCTGAAGTCCGCCGATGAATACCAAAGAGCAAAGCACCGCAATAACGATACCTACTACCCACGTCGGAATGTGGAAGGCGTTATTGCAAGCCTCGGCAATGGAGTTCGATTGCACCATCGCACCCATTATACCGAGCGCAAGCACGATAGCTATTGCAAAGAATACCGCAAGGAACGTACCGAAGCCGCCCTTGAATTTTGACTTTATGTAGTACACGGGACCACCCGAAACAGTGCCGTCCTCATGAACGATTCGTGTTTTCTGTGCAAGCACTGCCTCGGCATATATGGTAGCCATGCCGAAGAAAGCGATTATCCACATCCAGAAAATAGCGCCCGGACCGCCGATGAGTATCGCGCCGCACGCGCCGACGATATTTCCCGTTCCGACCTGTGCCGCAATAGCAGTCGCAAGTGCCTGAAACGAGCTCAAGCCGCTCTTTTGCTTGCCGCCGTTGAGCTTGATGTTTCCGAAAGTTTTTTTCATGCCTTCACCGAAGCAGCGCACCTGAACGAAGCGGGTACGGATCGAGAAGAACAATCCCGTGCCGACCAACAGAAATATCAGAATATAATCCGAAAGATATGTGTTGATGGTTTGGGCGATCTTGAGTAGTGTTTCTTCCATTTTTCTACCACCTTAAAATAAAATAATAAAAACCACTATCACAGAGGATTAGCGGCTTTGAAGAAACAATAATGACCCCTAAAAAAAGTCAATAAAGCACTTTGTCCTTTTGCCTGAGAGATTAACGCCTTTTTTTGGGGGGCGTTTTGCACCTTCGGCACTCAGAAAGCTGAGCTTCTCCAAAGTCCTATCAGCATACAGTCCTCATCCGCAAGCGGAAACCTGAGAGTGTTACTCCTTCGGCAGCGTAAAGCTTTTTCCTGCACACATCACATAGCGATATTTGATTTTCATTGGGATTATACTACATTTTCATTTATTTGGCAAGCTTTTTTTAGCATTTTTTCACTTTTTAATGACATTATAATTACAAAAAAACAAAAAATAATATATCGATTGATTTTCCGCGTTATGTTATAATAATAACAAATCAAATATCGGAGGCGCAAAGCATGCAAAAAGCAAACAAAAAGTTGTCGGAATTTTTCATGATGACGTTCGGCGTGATCATAATGACTGTGGGAATATATTTTTTCAAGATCCCAAACGGCTTCGCTGTCGGCGGAATAAGCGGTATAGCTACGATAATCGGTCATATACAGCCGCTTATAACACCGGGACAGCTCATCCCGATACTGAATGTATTCATGCTGCTTATCGGTTTTATATTTTTAGGCAAGCAGACAGGTGCGAAGACAGTTTATTGCAGCTTGCTTTTTTCTTTTCTTTCATGGCTGCTTGAAAGGCTCATTCCGATATCCGCACCTCTGACCGACCAGCCTTTTCTTGAGCTTGTGTACGGTATCATGCTCACCGCTATCGGCTCGGCGATACTGTTCAACTGTCAGGCATCCTCGGGCGGCACGGACATAACCGCACTGATCCTCAAAAAGTACACGACGCTTGATGTCGGCAAGGCACTGCTCGCGGCTGATTTCTTCGTTGCGGCATCTTCGTTTTTCGCCTACGATATCCGTACGGGTCTGTTTTCGCTTGCAGGTCTTTTTGCAAAAGCCTTCATTGTTGACGGCGTGATCGAAAGCATCAACGAATGTAAGAGCTTTACGATAGTGACCTCAAAGCCCGAACCGATAACCGAATATATACTGCACACAATGCACCATTCGGCTACTGCGGTCGATGCAAAGGGTGCGTACAGCGGCGAAAACAAGAAGATGATCGTCACCCTGTGCAAGCGCATCGAAGCCGTGCGTCTCAAGCGTCATATCCGTGAAGTCGATCCCAACGCCTTCGTTATCGTAAATTCCACAAGCGAGATCATCGGCAGAGGCTTCAGAGAAATATAAGCCGAAAAAAGGTAAAAAAATCGGCTGAAAAGCGAATGCTCGTCAGCCGATTTTGTTTATATTCTTAAAGCTTACGCTTCGGGTGCTTCCGTTGCGGGAGCAGGTGTTACGACCTTAGCCTGGAACTCAGCGAAATCGTATCCGCCGTCAGCGTTGATCGTACCGAACGACAGCTCAAGCACTTCCATGTTCTTAAGCTCAACGTTCATTGTGCCCTCATTTACATACTTAAGAGTTACCTGATACTCGTCGTTTACATACATGTGATAGTTATACAGACCGCTCTTGTACTGATAATGAGTCGTCTCAAGACCTGCTACGGTCTCTTTGCCGAGCTCGCTGAGCTTATCGGTGTTACCGGTGAACTGAGCAAATGAGCTGAACAAGCCACGGGGATCCGACTGCGAAACTACGCTGAAGCAAGGAGTAGCCGCGGTATCGAATTGGAATGTTTCACCACCGTCGGTGCTCTTTAAGTAAAGTCCCTGATAGCCGACCTCAACATATGTAGTGGTCTTTTCCTCCTGAATGTAAGTGCCGTTCTCATCAGCTACGGGATCGCCTTCCTCGTCCTCTTTGATCACAAGCTGAGTAACATTATACTTGATGTAATAGTTACCGAGCTGAACATCGGTGATGCCGTTCTTGTACGGTGCTACTGTCGCTTCGGCGTCTTCATCGGGATCTTCTTCGGGTCCGCATGCCGCAAGTGAAAGAACCAGCACGAATGCAAGTGCAAGCACGAGAAGCTTCTTAAAATTCTTCATTGAAAATTCCTCCTAAATGTAATTTATTACAATAAAATTATATAGGCTTTTTGCATGTTTGTCAACAAACTTTTTAAAAACAGATAAAAATTAAGTAAGTTGACTATATTTGTTCACAATTATTCACAATTGACCGTCACTTCTGCTCTGTCCGCCCTTTTTTGACAGATACTTCACCGCATTTGAGCACGGTTATCTCATCCGATGTCTTTACAATAAGACCGCAGGCATCATCAACGCCGATGACCGTTCCGGCAAAGCTTTTGCCGTTCCGTTCAAATGTAACGGTCTTTCCGTCAAGATATGAGTATCTGCGGTACTCATCAATATACACGCGCGTGCCGTAAACGCTTAAAAATCCGTTCAGCACCTCGGCAGCAAGCTCTGTGGCAATGAGTACTCCGTCATCAGACACCGCCGCGGCGATATCTTTTATGCTCACGTCAAAGCCGCCGTCCGGAATATGTAGGTTTATGCCCACGCCCAGCACAGAATATTGCGGTATATCGCCCGAAAACACCGTTTCAGTCAGTATACCGCAGACCTTTTTACCGTTTATTAAAATATCGTTCACCCATTTTATCATGGGCGTGTCCTTCGAAAATTTTTCTATCGCCCTGCGCACGGCAACAGCCGCCATCGCGGTTATCTGCGATGCAAGATAAGTGCTTTCGGGCTTGAGCAGGATGCTCATATACAGTCCGTTTTCGGGCGAAATGAAGCTTCTGCCGAGCCTGCCGCGCCCGGCGGTCTGTGTTTTTGCAATAACCACGGCGCCCTCCCGCTTTTGCTCCGCGCACTGCTTGAGATACGAATTTGTCGAGTCGGTTTCTTCAAGCAGGGTCACATCGTCAAGTCCGGTGAGCGCACCGAAGCTTTTTATATCAACTGTATCGGTCACAGCTTTTCGATTTTATCGGCTATCTGTTTAAGCGCCGAAGTGTCGGCTTCCTCGACCTTGCCCGCATCGACAAGCGCGGTGATATCCGGATCTATCGCAAGCTCGCCCCACGCGTCGATATTGAATTTTTTTGCGGTATCCTCCGCCTTGGTATCGCCGAAAATATAATGTTTCTTACCGCAATCGGGGCACACGAAATATGCCATGTTCTCAACAAGCCCGATTATCGGAATATTCATTGTTTCAGCCATTTTGACCGCCTTGCGAACTATCATCGACACAAGCTCCTGCGGCGATGTCACTATTACGATGCCGTCAACGGGAAGCGACTGAAAGACCGTCAGCGGTACATCGCCCGTTCCCGGAGGCATGTCGACGAACATATAATCAACATTATCCCATATTACATCCGTCCAGAACTGCTTTACCGCGCCTGCGATGACCGGACCGCGCCATACGACGGGGTCACTCTCGTCCTCAAGCATAAGATTTATCGACATTATATCTATGCCGTTCGCGCTCTTTGCGGGAATGATACCGTCCTCACTGCCCATTGCGGTCTCATGGATGCCGAATCCCTTGGGTATGGAAGGTCCCGTGATATCCGCGTCAAGCACTGCGGAATGCTTTCCGCGTTTATTCATCTCGCACGCGAGAAGCGATGTGACAAGTGACTTACCTACTCCGCCCTTGCCGCTCACTACGCCGATAACCTTCTTGACATTGCTGAGCTTGTTCGCTTCCGCAATAAGACTTTCCTTGTTCTTGCCCGAGCAGTTCGATGAACAGCTTGAACAATCATGTGTGCAACCCATTTTTATACACCTCGGTTTTTATTTTTTAATAGTATACCATTAAACGGCAAAATTATCAACCGTTTTGTTGGATTCGGCTTTGCACCGAAATCACGCCGTGGAGCACTGAATACATACACAACGGTAGGACTAAAGTCCTACATATGTGCAAAGCGGCTCAAAAATGTTTTTCTTATGCTATAGCATACGAACACCGAAAACACCGCTGAAAACGCATTCGCCATTTTGGTGTACGATGACCTCCTTACAGCCTACCTTGTTCTCGGAGATCTCTTTAAGGGTGTGCTCGGATACGAGCTGTGCAAGCTTTTCTCATATGCGCGGCAAAGTCAATGCTGTTCACACATCCGTCTTATCCGGGTCGTCATACAGGCTGTCACCGTAAAACACATCTCCTCTGTCGATATATCTTTCGACGTAGAAATTGTTATTATATTTATTTTTATTGTATTTATTCTTATTTATATATGTTGAATGAGCTGTCGGTTGAGCTGCCGGATGAGCTGTGCCGTACGGCCTCACAAAGTCCGAAAAGTCCCGTGATGCATGGTTGTTTGAAGTCATGTGTGCTGTTGACTGTTCTGTTGATCGTGCTGTTGATTGTGCTGTTGCTTCAGCCGGATCTTGTGCTGAGTAAATGTCGAACAATGTGATATAACGGGATTTTTTCCCGACAGTATCGTTCTTTTTTACGGCAGTCTGTATGTACCCGCTGTTTGCCAGAAACGCTATTGCGGTGCGCACCTCTCGTTCACTTATCCCCAAAGCTCCCGCCAAACGCTTTTTTGTTGAGGCGTACTGTCCGCGCAGGACGGTGATGCCGGAGAAAAGTGCCGCGTCGTGATTCGCCATTGCACTGAGGTAGCACAAAAGCGCAAGTGCATTGCGGTGCGCCGGTGCATAAAGCTCGCTGTCGTATGCCGCGTTGTGCGGAAATTTTACAAATGCGATATTGCGGCCGCCGCACGGCTGTTCCGTTTCGTTTGTATTTGTATTTTGTAACATATCGTATACTCCTTTGCTCTTGGATATTTTCCTACTTTTATTGTAACAAACCTTTGCCGAAACAGTATTGCGCATGTGACATCATATCGTGTATTCAAAAAAAACTTAAGGAAGCGTATCGGACAAAATCATTTGCATAAATTCGGTTTTGAGTATATAATATAGAAAAAATGTTGGAGACGGCTATGAAGGATACGATAGCGGCGATAGCCACACCGCCGGGCAAAGGCGGTATAGCGATAATACGCATCAGCGGCGAAAATGCGCACGCTTGTCTTGATTCTGTTTTTAAGAAAAGGGACATGGAGATGCGCAAAATGTATTTCGGGGGCGTGTACGACGGCGAAACGCTCATTGATAAGTGCCTTTGCGTCAAGTTTGATATCGGCGCGTCGTTCACGGGCGAAAAAACAGCCGAGATACAGTGCCACGGCGGCTATGCCGCGGCTGAGGATATCCTGCATGCGATACTTAAAAACGGCGCGCGCATGGCGGAAGCGGGAGAATTTACCAAGCGTGCTTTCATGAACGGAAAGATCGATCTTTCGCAGGCAGAGGCGGTCGGCGACATCATCGAAGCTGATACGAAAAGCGCTTCACGCGCGGCGGCAAGGCTTTTAAGCGGTGAACTCGGAAAGAAGATATCCGCTTTTCAGGACGAAATAAAGGAGCTGTTGACCGAAATAGAGGCGGGAATAGATTATCCCGACGAGATAGATGAACAGCTTACAAGAGAAAAAATCAGCGAAAAAGCCCAAAATATGCTTGCGGAGCTTGATTCGCTCATTGCGGGCTACGGGCGCGGACGCATCACGCGCGAGGGGCTTAAGGTCGCCATTATCGGTAAGCCCAACGCGGGCAAATCGTCTGTGCTTAACGCGCTTTGTGGCTGTGATCGCGCAATAGTCACACCCATTCCCGGCACGACGCGCGATACGCTCCATGAAATACTTGATTTTTCGGGCGTAAAGGTGCATCTTTTCGATACCGCCGGCATCCGCGAAAGCGACGATATGATTGAACAGGCAGGTGTCGAACGCTCCAAAATGACAGCGGAGGACGCGGATATCGTGCTGTGCATAACAGATGCGAGCGAGAGCGACGATTTTTCGTGGCTTGACGCTTCACTTAAGAATAAACAGGGCTTGTTCGTGTTCAATAAAAGCGATATAGCCGCAAACAGAGCGCATACAGTACCGTTTGCTTGGGCTTCGGTATCGCTGAGTGCAAAGACGGGCGACGGGCTTGATAAGCTCATATCGTTCATCGAAGGTGTTGCGCGCGAAAACGATTGCTCATCGTCGCTTACGGTGACATCGGAGCGTCATTTTGAGGCGCTTAAAAACGCAAGAGCATCGCTTTTATCGTGCCTTGAGGACGTGCCTGCGGACATGCTGAGCATTGATCTGACCGACGCGTGGACGTATCTCGGCGTCATCACGGGGCAGACGGTCACGGATGATATAATCGACAATATTTTCAAAAAGTTTTGTGTGGGAAAATAATTATGGAATTTAACGGCGGAAATTTTGATGTTGCGGTAGTAGGCGCAGGACATGCGGGGTGCGAAGCCGCGCTTGCGTGCGCCCGTATGGGGCTCAAAACTTTGCTTCTGACGCTTACCAAGGATGCGGTGGCTTTCATGCCGTGCAACCCGGCGATAGGCGGCACGAGCAAGGGACACCTTGTGCGCGAGATAGACGCGCTCGGCGGTCAGATGGGCATAAGCGCCGACAATACCGCGCTGCAGATGAAAATGCTCAATACCGGCAAGGGACCTGCGGTGCATTCGCTCCGTTCGCAGGCGGACAAGATGGCGTATCAGCTGTTCATGCGCTCCGTGCTTGAGCATGAAAAGAACCTTACGCTCAAGCAGGACGAGGCTTCCGAGATCGTCACCGAGGGCGACAGGATAACGGGCATCGTGACGGCTGTCGGCGCACACTATCATATAAGCGCGCTTGTGCTGGCTTCGGGCGTTTACATGAAAAGCCGCATTATCACAGGCGAATGGGAGCGTGCATGCGGACCGTCTGGCTTTGTGAACTCGCGCTTCCTCTCCGATTCGATAAAGGAACACGGAATACCGTTACAGCGCTTCAAAACGGGTACTCCGGCGCGTGTTGACGGCAATACCCTTGATTACGACCTTATGGAGCCGCAGTGGGGCGAAAAGACCGCGTACAGCTTTTCGTTTATGAC
>JAZRXI010000061.1:0-11725 GCA_045600145.1 Clostridia bacterium
GAAAGTATCTTATGCGTGCGCTGGCCCGTCAATGCCGAAATAAACATATAATCCACGTAATCCATGAACGCAAGATCGGCGCGCATCTTCTTTTTGAATTTTTCGCTCGTATTCGTATCTTTCTCTATAAGATCCCACTTATTGACGATAACAAGTGAAGCCTTGCCCTGTTCCTTTACAAAGCCCGCTATTTTGACATCCTGCTCCGTCATTCCGGCTTCGGCATCAAGCACGATAAGCGCAACATCACATCTGCGCACGGCATCAAGTGAGCGTATGACACTGTAGCGTTCAAGCGTACCGTCATCAACTGCTCTTTTGCGTCTGATCCCCGCGGTATCTATTATCACATACTTTTTACCGTCAGCCTCAAACGGTGTATCTATCGCGTCGCGCGTAGTGCCGGGGATATCGCTTACTATCGAACGGTTCTGACCGAGCAATCTGTTGACCAGCGACGATTTGCCTGCGTTGGGCTTTCCGACAACGGCTATTTTGACCGTGCCGTCGTTTTCCTCTTCCTCAAGGTTGTGCGGGAAGTTTTCGACTACTTTATCAAGCAGATCGCCTATACCCGTCATATTCAGCGCAGATATCGCCATCGGCTCGCCGAGCCCGAGCGAATAGAAATCGTACAGTCCGTTCTCCTGCTGAGGTCCTTCGACCTTATTGACAACGAGAATTATCCTGCTGTGTCTGCGGCGCAGATAGTCCGCAACATCGGCATCCGCCGAAAGCATGCCCTCACGCCCGTCGGTAAAAAAGAGTATCACGTCAGCCGTCTCAACGGCGATCTCCGCCTGCTTGAGCATCTCGGCATACAGTACGTCATCGCTTTTAAGCTCTATACCGCCTGTATCTATAAGCGTAAAGGTGTGGTCGAGCCATGTGACATCGGTATATATCCGATCACGTGTCACGCCCGGAGTATCCTCCACTATCGAAAGACGCTTGCCCGAAAGCTTATTAAAAAATGTTGATTTGCCTACATTCGGTCTGCCGACTACGGCAACAAGTGGTTTCATATATTCTCTCCTGTGTTTTCGTTTACTTCGGGATCGTTTATTCCCAAAATGGCATAAGCAAACGCTCTGCCGGTATTTTCAACGGGCGTGACCTTGATATTGAGCCAATTTTCAAGGTCTTCTACCGAAAAGTCATCCAAAAACTTTCCGTCCGCGCCGCGAAGCATAACATCCGTGATGAATATTTCACTGCCCTTATCCTTGTCCTCCATCTGCACGGCGATGTCACGTCCCGTAAGCAATCCCGTAACAGTGACGGATTCTCCGAAAAAGAAATTTTTTATCGGGTATACATTTACGGTGAGATTCGGGAATCTTTCCTTCAGCATACCGCACATTTCGTTCATAAAGGTTTCGGCAGAAACGCCCGTTGCTATCGACACCTTCCTATCGGGTATCCACGGCGGAAGCGTTTCAAGTATCTCGCTGAGCTCCTGTCGGAATTTTGCAAGCAAGCCGATACCGTTTTCTATCTGCGGGAAGTCCTCATATTCATTTGCGTTCGGAACGGGCATCTGTGAAAGCACATAAAACTCATCCGACGGGAATATGAAGCGTGAGCCCTTGAATTCAAGACAGCTATCCTGCCATTTTGAAATTTCCTCAACTATATGCCTTGCGTCGCTTTGTGTAAAGCGTTTGAGCTTTGTCAGTTTTTTTCTGTGGTATGTCAAGCCGACAGGCACGACCGCCAGTGATTTGCAGTACGGATAAAGCGTAAAAAGGTCTTCAAACGTCTGGCGTAGATAGTGTCCGTCGTTTACTCCCGGGCAAAGCACCACCTGTGTGTGGAAATATATCCCCGCCTCGGCAAATCTCCGTAAGATAGGCATTATCTCCTGTGATTTGGGATTGCCGAGCATATATCTTCTGAGCTCCGGATCGGTCGCATGCACGGAAATATACAGCGGTGAGATATGCCGGTCGATAATGCGCTGTATCTCACGTTCGGAAACATTTGTAAGTGTGACGAAATTGCCGAACAGCACCGACATACGCCAATCGTCATCGCGGACATAAAGCGTGTTGCGCATGTTCGGCGGAAGCTGATCGACGAAGCAGAATATACACTTATTGCAGCACTGCCGCATTTCAAGCAGATCGTTTTCAAAACGAAGTCCGAGATGCTCAAAATCCTCTTTTTCTATTTCGTACAGCACGGTTTCCTTTGTTTTGGCGTCTGTCACCGTCACGGTAAGCTCGTTCATCGAATCATAATACTGGTAGTCAAGCAGATCATGTACGGGCTTATCGTTCATCGCCTCAAGGTAGTCACCTGCCGAGATGCCGAGCTCGGCGCATACCGAGTTTTCGTCAACGGCGATTATCTTATGTCGCATAAGCTCTCCTTTAATTTATTGAAGATGTGTTATTATACCACATTTGTCACTTTTTTTCAAGCATTTTCGGAAGGTCGCGCAAAACCTCCTCGAAGTTGACTCCGTACCAGCGCAAATTTTCGTCCTGCATCGTCTTTTTCATGGATTCGCAAACGAAATCAACGGAAGCATCCAAAGCCTCCTCAAGAGTGTTGCCGTGCATCATAGCACCGAACAATACCGAAGCAAATATGTCTCCCGTGCCGTGGAACTGACGCGGGATGCGATCACGCATCGAAAACACGAATTTATCGTTTTTCTTATCGTAGAGTGCCGCTCCGAGCTTGTCGCCCTCCTCAACGCCCGTCAAAACAGCTATATCCGGTCCGAGTGATGCGAGCCGTTCAAGTATTTTCTTTACGTCATCGCGGCTTGAATACTCCATCGTGCCGTTGCCGCCCAATATAAAGCTTGCTTCGGTGATATTCGGAACGATGATATCCGCTTTTTTGCACAGCTCCGCCATCGTTTGCGGGAAATCGGGCTTAAAGCCCGCATAGAGCTTGCCGTTATCCGCCATTGCCGGATCGACAAGCACGAGCGTATCTTTTTTGCCGAACATCTCAATGAATCCGATTATTTCATTTACCTGCTCGACCGAGCCGAGATAGCCGGTATATATGCCGTCAAAATCTATCTGCTGTTTTTGAAATTCATCGGCGATCCTGAGCATTTCATCCGAAAGATCAAGAAATGTGAAGCTGCTGAATGCCGTATGTGTCGAAAGCAAAGCAGTCGGCATCGGGCAAGCCTCTACGCCACAAGCTGAAATTATCGGAAGTGCCACGGTAAGTGAGCATCTGCCGACGCATGACATATCTTGTACAGTCATTATGCGTTTCATTCGAAATCACTCCTCATAATCAAGGCAGAAGCGTGCCTTCGTAAACGGACGTACAAATTTATCAGCCGCCGCGACATGCATCGGGTGTACCTGATACGCCTTGAGCGCGTCCTCGTTTACAAGAGTGCTGTCAAGCATCATATCGGCATTCGACGAATCAAGCTTTTCTATGTTGAGCTTAATGTCTGTCAGCCCGTCGATATTGCCCTTGAGTGCCTCAAGCTCTCTTTTTGCGTTTTTGCAGATATTTCTTTTTTCTTCCTCGGAATACTCATCCTTGAGTTGCCATAAGATCACGTGTTTTACCATATAAATACATCTCCTTAAATTAGTATTTCTATTATTATAGCAAAAAAATCGCAGATATTAAAGCACTTTTTTTGAAAAAAATATATTTTCATCAAAGAAATAATATGTTATAATGTGATATGGTGATCGGAATGGATATTTTACGGATAAACGACCATTCGCTTCTGACCGATTTTTACCTTGAAAACGGGCTTGAGATAGAAAACGGCTGGGAAAACAAGATGGGCGCATTACGCTCTGCCGGCGCATACGAAAACGGTGAAATGGTAGGTGCGGCAACGGTCTCACGCCGTTTCGACGTGACCGTGCTTGATTACATCGCCGTCAAAAAAGACGTTCGAAGACAAAATATCGGCAAAAAACTTTTCCTTGAAATTATAGAAGATGATGAAATATATCTTACTGCGCGTACACCCGCATTTTTTTACGCGCTCGGCTGTATCGAAACAGACGAAAAGCCTGAACTGCTCGGCGAATGCGCGGATTGCGAACAGCGTTTGATCGGAACATGCGTTCCGACAGTCATGAAATATTCGGGAGGCAGAAAAAAATGACTGATCTTCTGCGGCTCAAAGCCGAGTTGCTCTGCTACGGAATGAGCGTATCCGATGATACAAATGATGTCTTACTTAAAGAATATCCGCACTTTGCCGAAAAGGGCTTTATTGATGCCGTCAACGCAAAGATCGGACAGATGACGATGTGTGTAAGCATTGCCGAAAAATACTCATCACGCTCGCCGTATGTACTGAAAAAGCTTGATAACGGGTACTATGTGACAAAGAGCGACGAACGCTTCAAAATAGATTTTTTTAAGGAATTGCCGAAAACCGATACAGTTATCGACGGGCTTGCGCGTCTGCATTCCGACGGCTGTATAAACATCTGGCCCAGCACGAGCTGTTGCTACGATACACCCGAGCTTAAATGCCGTTTTTGTTCCCTTGAATGCAAAAACAAAGCTCCCGTTGAGCCGTCCGTCCTCTGCGACGGTATAAAAAAGCTTTTTACGCTTATCCCCGAATGGACACTGAATTTCAGCGGCGGAACGTACCGCGATCCCGACAGCATGGTTTTATATTGGTGCGACATCGCATCGCGCGTCCGTGAATTTTCCGATTGTCCGATAGCTATAGAGTTTGCTCCGCCTGCCGATCTTTCACTGCTTAAAAAGCTGAAGGACAGCGGCGTCAGTGCGGTGATAATGAATCTTGAAATAGTCGGTCAATCGCTCAGAAGAAAAATCTGTCCCGGCAAATCAAGGATAACATACGAACATTATCACGATGCGCTTGCCGAAGCCGTAAGGCTTTTCGGTTGGGGGCAGGCTTCAAGCGTACTGATAGGCGGCATCCAGCCAAAGGAAGATATAATCGCCGAATGCGAAAAGCTTGCTTCGATGGGAGTATTCCCCACAATAATGCCGTTCAGACCGATGGACAACTGCGATTTTAAGGAGCTTAAAGCGTGTGATCCCGATGAGCTTATCGAAATGAGCCTTGCCCTCGGCAAAATGCTTGTAAAATATAAGCTTCCGCCGCATATGCAGCCCGGCTGTACCAAGTGCGGCGGCTGTTCGATAGAAAACGATTGCTATCTCCGTGCAGTACAGTCGATTTGATATTTTGTGCGTCAAGAAGCACACGGCATCAAAAAAAACGCATCACTCGGCTACATTCCGCGATCGCGCATTTTTGACGGTGATATCCCGTAAAACCTTTTGAAGACCCGCAAAAAATATGCGTGATCCTGAAAGCCGACAGCCTCAGATATTTTCTCGGTATCTGCATCTGTTTCCGTCAGCATGCGTTTGGCTTCCTCCATACGCTTGCTGTTGATCCATGCGGCTATCCCGCCGTGAACATACGGCTTCACAGCTTCGTAAAGGCGCGTGCGGCTTATACCAAACTCGTTGCAAAGCCGCTCTACCGTGATTTTTTCATGAATATGTTCCGTACAGTATATATCTATCCTGTCGAATATCCTTCTGTGCGCAGGTGTTACCATTTCCTTTAAGAGGATATAGCTCGTGCATGCATCAAGTATCTTCGCCGCGGCGGTTATCTGCTCTCTTTTTTTGAAGCTGACCGAGCGCACAAGTTGTTTTGCATCCGAAATACCGTATTTTTCGCAGTATGCGGCTATTGCCGACGAAACGCTTTCACGGTCAGCCGTATCGGCTATCTGCCCGAACATTATATACCCCAGCACAGTCCCTGAATGCAATAGCGGCGCAGATGCTTCGATCAGCCCCGCGTGACATCTGAATATCGTAAGCCGTCTGTTCCTTTTGCATTCGTCAAACGACCGACCGTCACTTTCACGGCACATTGCATCAAATTCGCCGTGAGCGCGCATTGCCCGGCAGAACGGTATGCCGTTGTGCGGATATGAAATCAGCTCCGTACCGTTTTCATCAAACAGTACGCAACGTATCCCCGTAAGAGTATGGAAATCACGCATCAGCTCGGTCAGCTCGTCGATTTTAAGTGCAAGTGGCATTATCATCCCGACTTTCGGTACGAATTTACATTTTTCTGAATGTATTCGCCTTTTATTATATCATGTAAAATGCTATAATCAAGTAAAATTATTTTGAGAGGCGGATCACTTTATGAAATTTGCATTATATTTCGGAAACAGAGGCTTCATGCCTGCCGAGCTTATCGAGGGTGCGCGTGACGATATGGTCAAAGCGCTTACCGATGCCGGCTATGACTATCTTATTATGGATAAAGACGCCACACGCTACGGCGCTGTAGAAACACGCGATGAGGGGCTTATCTATCACGATTGGCTCAAATCGCATGAGGGCGAATACGACGGCGTTATTCTCTGCATGCCGATATTCATTGACGAGAACGGCGCTGTGACAGCTTTGCAGGATGCCGGAGTTCCGATACTCATGCAGGCTTACCCCGATGAAATCGGTAAAATGGACTTTCAGCACCGCCGCGACGCGCATTGCGGCAAATTCTCCGTAACCGACGTATTCTATCAGTACAAGATCCCGTTCACCGTAATGAAGCCGCACGTCGTTCACCCGCTTTCGGATGCATTCCGTAAGAATCTTGACGATTTCGCCGCCATCTGCCGTGTCGTAAACGGAATGAAGCGTTTTAATCTCGGTTGTATCGGTGCGCGTACCACGGCTTTCAAAACGGTACGTTTCGATGAGGTCACACTCCAGCGTTACGGCATAAATCTTGAATCCTTTGATCTTTCCGAGCTTATTTTCAAGGTAGGTCAGCTCTCCGACGACAGCGAAGCCGTAACTGCCAAGCGCAAACGGCTTGAGGAATATACCGATTTCTCCCGCGTGCCCGAGCAAAACAAGCTCATGCTTGCGAAAATCTCAGTTGTTATCGACGAATATATCGAAACATATCACCTTGATGCCGTTTCGCTCCGTTGCTGGAACGAAATGGAAACGATACTTCGCGTATGCCCGTGCGTGCTTATCTCCGAGCTTAACGACCGCGGTATCCCCTGCTCATGTGAGATCGACATAATCAGTGCGATAACGATGCGTGCCATGGCTCTCGCTTCACAGAAGCCCACGACATGCCTTGATTGGAACAACAATTACGGTGAAGATGAAAACAAAGTCATCCTGTTCCACTGCGGTCCCGTTGCGCAATCATTGATGACAGGCAAAGGTACGGTGACCGAGCATAAGATGTTCGCCAAGGGCGATCCCGGAAGCGGTTGGGGCAGTAATGAAGGACGCATCGCACCGTTCAAGATGACTTATTCCAACGGTTTTACCGAAAACGGCAAGCTCAAGGTGTACACATCAGAAGCGGAATTTACCGATGATCCGATCGAAAGCTCCTTCTTCGGCTGTGCCGGAGTAGCTTATATCCCGCATTTGCAGGACAAGCTTCTGCGTCTTGCAAAAGGCGGCTTCAAGCACCACACGACCGTAGGTGTCGGTCACATGAAGGCGATACTCGACGAAGCGTTTTCAACATATCTCAATTATGAACTTATTGATATAGAGGGATAAATATGAATTTTTTAGGCATTGACGCAGGTACGACTTGCTGTAAAGGCGTACTGTTCGATGAAAGCGGTAACGTACTTACCTCAGAATCACGCAACGGCAAGCTGACAGTTACCGATGAGGGTACTTACATCGACATAGAGCTTATATTCAAAAACATTTGTGATATTTTAAGCACTGTTTCAAAAAAGTACCGTATCGACACCGTTACTTTCACTTCTCTCGGTGAAAGCTTCGCCGCGCTTGACAAAAATGATGAGATAGTATTTCCGCCTATGCTGTATTCCGATCCGCGCGGAGCCGAGCAGGCAGAGCGTATCGCACGTGATGTCGGCAGTGATAAGATATTCGCTTTGACAGGCGTATCACCGAACGCGATATTCTCGCTTTATAAGCTTCTTTGGTGGCGCGACCACCGCCCGGAGGACTATAAGCGAATAGACAAGATTCTGCTTGTCGGAGACTATCTTGCTTACCGTCTTACAGGCAAACGCATGATAAACCGTTCGCTCGCCTCACGCACAGGTGTGCTTGACCTGAAAAAGAACATTCTTTCCGCCGAGCTGCTCGCGCTTGCCGGGTTAGATCCGTCCGCATTCTCGACCGTCGTTACCTCGGGAACAGTAATAGGCGATATCCTGCCGGAAATTGCCAAAAGCTTGGGCATACAGCATCCGTGTACCGTTATCGCCGGAGCGCACGATCAGATTTGTTCGTCGATAGGCTCGGGCGCACTGCACGACGGTGTCGGCGTTGACGGCATGGGCACAGTCGAATGTATCGTCGCACTCTTCAAGGAGCAGATAACCGACCCGCGTATGGGCAGACAGGGCTATGCCTGCGTTCCGTATGTTGACGACAGTGCATTTGCCACCTACCTTGTCAATTATACCTGCGGCGGATTGATGAATTGGTTTCGTTATACGCTGTTGGGCGACCGTTATCCCGAAAGCGAAGAATCGTTTTATACATGGGCTGAAAAAGGCATGGACACGTCGCATGCATCGGATCTTATCATGCTTCCCCATTTCCGCGGTGCTTCAACACCCATCAACGATGTATATGCACGCGGCGTGCTTGTCGGGCTGACATGCGACACCACACCGCAGGACATCTGCAAAGCGCTGTATGAAAGCACTTCATACGCAATGCGTCATAATCTTGAAACGATGCGTGGCTACGGTACAGACATCAAAAAGCTCATTGCCACCGGCGGCTGTTCGCGCTCGGATGCGTGGATGCAGATAAAGTCAAACATATTGAACACGCCGGTAACACGTCCCATGCTTTCGGATGCCGGCTGTTGCGGAGTTGCGATGCTTGCCGCCGTCGCAACGGGATGCTTCAAGGATCTTGAGGCGGCATCAAAGGTATTCGTCACCGAGGGAAAGACATTTTATCCTCAGCCCGATGAATCATTTGAACGCAATTATGAAAAGTATAAAAAGCTCTACGATGCAACAAGAGAGTTTGTGTAAAAAACGGAGGTATAAAAAATGTTAGTAACTTTATCGGAAATACTTAAGCTCGCCGAGGCCGGAAAAATGGCGATAGGCTCATTCAACACTCCCAATCTCACTGCACTCCGTGCGGTAATTTACGCCGCCGAAGAAGAAAACAAGCCCGTAATAATCATGCACGCTCAGGTGCACGAGGAGCAGGGGCACTGCAAAATGGACGAGGTCGCTCCCATTATGCGCTACATGGCTGACCGTGCACGCGTACCGGTGTGCATGCACCTCGATCACGGCACCGATCTTGATTATGTTAAACGCGGGCTTGATCTCGGCTTCACATCAGTCATGTATGACGGCTCTACCCTCCCGCGCGAGCTGAATTACGCCAACACAGCGGTCGCGGCGAACATCGCACACCGCATGGGCGCTTCTATCGAAGCTGAAATCGGCTCGATGGGCGTGCGTGAATCCGGCTCATCGGACGATGCCGAAAGCGTATACACCGATCCTGATGAAGCAAAGAACTTTGTTGACGAAACCGGTATCGACGCTCTCGCCTGCGCGTTCGGCACGACTCACGGGGTTTACCTCAAAAAGCCGAAGCTTGATTTCCCGAGACTTGAAAAGATCCATTCGCTCGTCGATGTTCCGCTCGTAATGCACGGCGGTTCCGGCATAAGTGAGGACGATTACAGAAAGGTCATCTCACTCGGCATCCGCAAAATCAATTATTACACATATATGGCCAAGGCAGGCGCTGCCGCCGTCGCTCAAATGGCTGACAAGAGCTACTTCCACGACATGGAGGATGTGGCAATGAACGGCATGAAGCAGGACGTTAAACGCGCCATTTCAATTTTTGCTATAGAGTAGTTCTCGAGCGGGCACTGTTTTTGTGCAGGTGGGGCTCCGCAAAAGGACGTGGTCTCCTTTACCCCCCCGCGAACTTTTCTCGCGAAAGCTCGGTAAAAGACTTCACTGCGCTTCGCACCGCTTTGTCTAAAGCAAGTGACAAGCGATAAAATTATTGCGCTGTAAAAACTTTCTTGTACCATTGCTATTTTTTTGTCTGGATACGTTGTAATCCATGTCCGGCATAATGTTATAAAGCTTTCCATTGATCGCCATATCTCTTTGTGCAATAACATAATATAAAAAACTGTAGTAACTTTGTATTTTTCTCACTCATACTTTTATACAAAAAATTCTCCCGCCCTACTTACGGCGGGAGAATTTTTCAAAAAGTCACAAAAGTTCTTGCACTTGCGGCGAACGCTTTCGCCGCAAAAGCAAACATTTCAATGGACGTTGAAAGCAAAATCGCAAGATTTTGGCAAAAAACGAAACTATCGTTTTTTCCAAACTACCAACATTACTTAAAATACTTTACCGCAGCTTCAAACATGCGGATATCGTAATTGCCGCAGACGTTTTTATAAAGACCTGCGCCGATGCGTTCGCTGTGCCCCATTTTCCCGAAAACTCTGCCGTCGGGAGATGTTATGCCCTCGATAGCGTACATCGAATCGTTCGGGTTAAAGTGAACGTCGCTTGTCGCGTTGCCCGAAAGATCGACATACTGCGTTGCGATCTGACCGTTCGCCGCAAGCTTCTTTATCATTTCGTCGCTTGCAAGGAAGCGTCCCTCGCCGTGAGATATCGGAACATTCACGATATCGCCGACATTCATCAGCGACAGCCACGGTGACTTGTTGGAAGCGATGCGTGTGCGCACGATGCGTGACTGGTGACGCGCTATGGTGTTGAACGTAAGCGTCGGGCAATTTTCATCTGTGTCGATTATCTTGCCGAACGGTACAAGTCCGAGCTTGATAAGTGCCTGGAAGCCGTTGCATATGCCGCACATGAGACCGTCACGCTTTTCAAGCAGTTCGGTCACGCCGTCTTTTATTTCGGCATTGCGGAAGAACGCGGTTATAAACTTTCCGCTTCCGTCAGGTTCATCGCCGCCCGAGAAGCCTCCGGGAATGAATATCATCTGCGATCTCTTGATCTCCTCAGCAAACTCTGCCACGCTTGAACGTATTCCGTCTGCGGTAAGGTTTTTGATAACGAGTATCTTTGCCTCCGCTCCGGCATCATTCACCGCCTTTGCGCTGTCGAACTCGCAGTTTGTTCCGGGGAAAGCCGGAATAAGCACCTGCGGCTTAGCGCATTTGATCGCGGGAGACGGGTATTTTTCAGCCTTGAACGAGAAATTCCCTATCGGCTTGTCACTTCCCTTGACGTTGCACGAATATACGCCTTCAAGCTTATCTTCGTATATTTTAAGGATATCGTCAAGTGCGATGCTCATATTTTCACGCTTTGAAGTAAGCATGCCGTCATCGGTCACCGTTCCGACGGTAAGCGCATCCTCGATATCTTCTGTCACTTCAATGAGGAACGCGCCGTAGCAATACGAGAATATCGCCTCGGAACACATTTCCTTATCAAACTCAAAGCCGAAGCCGTTACCGAACGCCATCTTCATGACAGCTTCGCCGATACCGCCGATAGCAGGCGTATAGCACGCAACAGCCTTGCCCGAGCGCATAAGCGCGGTCACGCGGTCAAAGGTCTTAAGCAGTGAATCTGTCTTCGGCAGTCCGTTATCATCATATTCGGGAGCGATAAGCACCGCCTTATGCCCTGCCTGCTTGAACTCGGGCGAAACGATATCAGCCGTTTTCTGTGTTGTGACG
>JAZRXI010000062.1:0-4651 GCA_045600145.1 Clostridia bacterium
CCGAGAAACAAATAGCTGAAAAACGACATACTGTCTACCCCGAGCTTACACCGAAGAAGATCCGTTCTGTTCTTCTGCTGATAAACGAGCATATTCAAAATGATCCCGATAATACTGAAGGCATTGCCGACCCAGACATTCCATGTCATTTGCCGAAGATCTCCTTTATTGCCTCAAGGTAGCCGTAGCCGTTGATATTGTCGGGCTCAAGATATCCGCCCTCCGTCCACTCGTTCCACGCATAGAGAGTAACTATCGGATTTTCGGGATCCGTGTCGATAAGGTGACGCTTTGCCGAAAGCAGTGCTCTGCGGTATTCATACGGAGTGTTGTTGGTGACTACCGAAGAAAAATACGGCTTGTGCTGTATTTCAAATTCACCCGAAAGCGTGTGATACATGAGCGGTCCGCCGAGCTCGTACTTCATATTTTCGGGACATCTCGGTGTGGGATCCCAGCCCATCGAAACGTGCGTGTAATACGGTACGGGATATTTTTTCTCAAGCTCAAGCATTTTATCATAAGCCGATTCAGCCCATTTGTCGTAATCGCCGCTCGGCCACTCGGGCGTGGTGTTATGATACCATGTATAGCTTGTTATCGCGTCGATACCAAGCTCGCGCACTATCTCCTGCGGATCAAGTCCCTGACAGCAGAATTCCTGCAAGCCCCACTCTACTGCGACAAAATGTATTTTATGTCCCTTTGCCGCGGCTCTTTTGCGGAACTCCGCGATCACCTTTTTCGCGTTTTCGATGCCGCCCATCCTATTGACCTGCTTGCCGAGCTCGTATACAGAATAATAGCACGCGCCGTTCACACGCCAGAAATTCGGCTGTGAAAAGAACTTATCAATGACATAGTCGTATACCGCAAGCTGTTCTTCGGCATTTCTCGCGCCGCACTCCATGAGCGAAAATTTGAGTCTATTACGGCTCGGCGCGTTAATGAATGTTTGAAGCACAGTGTCATTTCCCATATAATTCCAATCGAATATAAAGGCATCGATTCCGTAATCCGCTGCGGTATTTATCTGATTTTCCACATTTTCGAGCTTTGAATCGTCAAGATATCCCCAAAGCGGAGTTTTCGGTTGCTGATGTCCCGGAAATCTCGGAATAGCACGTTTAAGATACTCCCATTCGGTCCAACCCTTTCCCCTTTTTTCGTCATTTTCGGGTGTCGGATGCCAATTCGACCAATGATAGCAGGCAATTTCAGGCTTTTTCATAATACAATTCGCTCCTTTATAAAATTCGCCAATATTATACCCCCGTTTCATGATTTTGTCCATACAAAAAAACACAAAAAAAACTCACAAAACTGATGTATTTATGCACAAAAATCATTGCGCGATTCGCACAACTGTGCTATAATGATAAGAAAATATATGTGAGGTGTATGCTTTTGACAGATATCAAATCAATGTTTTCTCCCGACGAAAAGCCTCTTGAAAGCTTCGTCGAGGACGGCGGATTCACCAAGATATTCCGCACGATCGGTGTTGTAGGTGACAGTCTTTCCTCCGGCGAGTTCGAATCGAAGAACGAAAAAGGTGAAACGGGCTACCATGATATGTACGAATACTCATGGGGACAGTACATCGCCCGCACCTGCGGAAGTAAGGTTTACAATTTTTCACGCGGCGGCATGACCGCAAAATGGTATATGGATTCATTTGCCGACGAAAACGATTTCTGGAACAAGGACAAGGCGTGTCAAGCATATATCTTCGCAATGGGCTGCAATGATATTTTGAACAGAAAGCAGCCTATCGGCACTATTGACGACATAAAAGACGATTACAAGGATACGCCCGATACGTTCATCGGTTGTTTCGGTGCGATAGTAAAGCGTCTTAAGGAAATACAGCCCGATGCGAAGTTTTTCTTCATGACGCTTCCCCGCATGGGCGGTGAATCGCGTGAGGCACAAAACGAGCTGATCGATCAGCACGCCGATGCGCTCTACAAAATGGCTGAGTATTTCTCAAACTCTTATGTTCTCGATATCCGCAAATACGGACCCGTTTACGATGATTTCTTCCATGAACAGTTTTTCATGTCCGGACACCTCAACGCCATGGGCTATGTATTCACCGCAAAGATGACGATGTCGTATATAGATCACATCATCCGTCACAACATGGAGGATTTCAAGCTTGTTCCGTTCATGGGTACTCCGTGGACAAACGTAACAGTAGGTAAAAAATAATTTGGAGGTATAAATATATGGATAACTATGTAAAGCCGGTACGTCCCGAATCAATGACACGCATCACCACACCCGCTCTCGCAAAAGCCTTTATCGACGAGAAAATTGCCGAAATCAAGGCTCAGGTCGGTAACAAAAAAGTTCTGCTTGCGCTTTCCGGCGGTGTCGATTCGTCAGTAGTAGCCGCACTTCTTATCAAAGCGATAGGCAAACAGCTCGTATGTGTTCACGTCAATCACGGCTTGCTCCGTAAGGGCGAAGCCGAACAGGTGATTTCGGTTTTCAAGGGTGAATTAGATGCCAATCTTATCTACATCGACGCAACAGACCGCTTCCTTGATAAGCTTGTCGGCATTGCCGATCCCGAAGCAAAGCGCAAGATAATCGGCGAAGAATTTATCCGTGTATTTGAAGAAGAGGCCCGCAAATTAAGCGATGTCGCTTTTCTTGCCCAAGGCACGATATATCCGGATATCCTCGAAAGTGACGGCGTAAAGGCGCACCATAACGTAGGTGGCTTGCCCGATGATATCCACTTTGATGGTCTTGTTGAACCCCTTCAGCTTCTCTTTAAGGATGAAGTCCGCATGATCGGAAAAGAGCTCGGCTTGCCCGATGTAATGGTTTTCCGTCAGCCTTTCCCCGGCCCCGGCTTAGGCGTTCGCTGTCTCGGTGCTATCACCCGTGACCGTCTTGAAGCTGTCCGTGAATCCGATGCCATTCTCCGTGAAGAGTTCGCCAAAAACGGTCTTGAGGGCAAGGTATGGCAGTATTTCACCGCTATCCCCGACTTCCGCGGTACAGGCGTTATCGACGGCACCCGCCTCTATGGCTGGCCTGTCATCATCCGCGCCGTCAATACGGTCGATGCCATGACTGCCACCGTTGAGGATGTCCCCTTTGCCCTGCTCCAACACATCACCGACCGCATCATAAAAGAAGTCCACGGCGTCTCCCGCGTCGTGTACGACCTCACTCCCAAGCCCGTAGGAACGATCGAGTGGGAATAATCATTTTGCAAAATATTGAGTCACGAGAGGAAATGAACTATGTTTTCTGAACTTTCAAAAAGAAAAAGATATCAGTCGGTCAGTTGGCTTAAATGTTTGGCATGTTTACTTATAATAAATACGCATATTTCCACACTTTATCCTGCCAAGATATCATTTCTTGCCTTTGGCGGATTTTTCGGAAATTGCATATTCTTCTTGATCTCGGGCTTTTGTTTGGCAAAACCAAAGGGTAAATTTATAGGTTGGTATTCTCACAGATTTATACGCATATATCTACCCTATATTTTGTTTCTTCCGATTCTCTTTTTGTCGGGCAGTCTGCGAAGTTTAACGTGGTATCAAATTTTGGTTCCGTATTTGAACTACCACTTTCTGCCGAGCATTTTGTTGATTTATCCGATATTCTATTTTCTGGCATTACTTAATAATTCAAGCAAAATAAAAACCGAGTGGCAGATATTGATAATTTTTGCGATTCAGGTAATTCAGTACATACTGTTTTTCGATTATAATCATATTTCGCCATTGGAGCATTTTTGCTTTCCGGAAACAACCGCTTATATAATCGTAATGCTTACAGGTGCGTATTTTAACAAAATAATGGATTATATTTGCAGCAACCGCAAAAAAATCACCATTTTAGCAAGCGCTGTTGTGGTATTGTCTCTGGCTTTCTACGTTTATCAGTCGTTCCGCCCGTTGGACGGCGTGTTGAGCATAATGCAACTCTACATAGGCATTGTATTTTCGGCGGCATTATCCATTGTTTTGATGTCAAACGAAAACAAATTGCCTGAACTCGGTATCATTAACCTCATTTCGTCGGTTACTCTCGAAAGTTATCTTGTTCAGTTTATTAGTCGAACCGCCTTTGTAAGTGTTCCGTTTCCGGTCGGTTTGATCTATCATTTCATTTGTACCATTGCAGTTGCGTACTGCTTACACACGGTGTCGACCTTTATAAGCGACCTGTTCAGTAAACGCAAAAAGCAAAATACTGTTTGTTGATTGAGAGTCACACAAAGCAAAATATCGCAAAGTACAATAAGTTAAAAAAGAGACCCGCGCAGCGGGTCTCTTTTTTTATATGACGGAGTGAATTAAATGAAAATCTATGAAGAATTGCAGACCCGTGGTCTCATCGCCCAGGTAACGGACGAACCCGAAATCAGAGAACTGATCAACAATGGAGGCGCACGGTTTTATATCGGCTTTGACCCAACAGCAGATTCTCTGCATGTAGGTCATTTCATTGCTCTTATGCTTATGTCCCATATGCAAAAAGCAGGCCATCGACCCATTGTTCTTTTGGGTGGTGGTACTGGCATGGTAGGCGATCCTTCTGGTAAAGACGAAATGCGTAAGATGCTTACTCCTGAATTCATCAACCACAACATCGCTTGCTTTAAAAAACAAATGAAGTC
>JAZRXI010000063.1:0-4079 GCA_045600145.1 Clostridia bacterium
GAACGTAAGCGAAACATCCGATGCCTCGGGAAGCCATGAACGTGTTACGGCACGGGTGAAGGTGACGTTGATTTCATTATCGCTCCTTGTTATTTTTTCGGGAATAAATTCCACCTGCGGAGCACAATTATTGCGTGAAAACTCCGCAAAGAGCGAAATATCCGACAGTATGACCGTATCATCGTGTGTTATGTTCAGTTTACCGTTGTTTATAAAAGCATTGTATCTCATAAAAACCTCCAATAAAAAATGATACCTTGATTGTATCAAAAAAATGCCGTATTACCATGGCAAAATGTGTGGTAAATATGGCATTTTGTGAGTATTCAAATATCGTCGGTGTCCATTAAGCCGACAAGCTCCATTGACTCGTGACCGTACTTTTCGCGTATGCGTGCCACTGCGGCTTCGAGTGATGCCTGCTTTTCACGTTTTTCGATCGAATCGTCGAACATATTCATCTGTGCGATATTGTATTCTTCGGGTACAAGACGTGAGCCTGCTATCGTTATCGAGCGTATCGGGCGTCCGGCTTCATATATCGCGTACAGCAGAACAAGTGCGATATCGACTATGTCACGCATCAGATTCGTTGCGAAATCAAGCTGTTTTTGTTTGCCGGACGATGAAAAATCGCTGTACTTTATGGTCACTGAGATCACCGTGCATTTCATGTGACTTTTACGCATGCGTACGGTAAGCTCTTCGGCGACGAGCATCACACCGCGCTTGATATCGTCCTCCGTTTTGAGGTCGCGCTTGAATGTCATGCCGTTGCTGACTGATTTGGGAATATGCGTAGTATAGACGGTTTCGACGGGGGAGGGGTCGATACCGTTTGCGTAATCGCACAGAAGCCCGCCGAGCTTGCCGAGATGCTTTATCACGGTGTTACGGTCAGCTTGCGCGAGGTCGCCGATAGAAAAAATGTTCATCTTTTTAAGCGCGGCGTCGGCGCTTTTGCCGACGAACAAAAGTGCGGACGCAGGCATACGCCATACAAGAGTCTTATAATTTTCACGCGAAATCACCGTTGTGGCATCGGGTTTTTTGTAGTCACTGCCGAGCTTGGCAAACGTTTTGGTGAACGATACGCCGACGGAACAGGTAAGTCCAAGCTCGCGTTTGAAACGTTCGCGTATCGTATCGGCTATCTGTTCGCCCGTGCCGAACAAAAGACGGCTTGCTGTCACATCGAGCCACGATTCGTCGATGCCGAACGGTTCTACCATATCGGTATACTCTTTATATATGGCATTACATTTTTTCGAAAACTCTGAATACAGATCATGGTGAGGAGAAACGAGCACAAGTGACGGGCATTTTCTTTTAGCCTGCCAAATCGTCTCGGCGGTCTGCACATCGTACTTTTTTGCAAGCTCGTTCTTTGCCAAAATTATGCCGTGCCGGTTTTCGGGATTGCCGCATACCGCCATAGGTACTTCCTTAAGCTTCGGGTCAAGTACGCATTCGCAGGAAGCAAAAAACGAATTGCAGTCACAGTGCAGGATAACTCTGTCCATTATTTACCGTAGGCGGTAACGATCTTGCCGAAAAACAAACGGTGCATATCGCCGCTTGCGTACCAACGTTCGGCAACGTCGTTATCAAGCTCATCCTTTACCATATCGGAAAAGCTCAGGATCTTACATTCGTAATAAATATCACAGCCGTCGATAACGGGAGTCGACAGAGCTTTGCCGTCTTTTAAGCTTATACCCGCTTCCTTGAATTTGTCGGTGTTTCTGCCGGAAACGCTTCCGCATATTTTCAATGCGTCATCCAACTGACCGTTTGTCGGAACACTTATCGTAAATTCATCGCAATCCTTCAAAAGCTCAAATGTATATCTGCTGAAACGCACGGGAGCTATGAATATCTCCTGCCCCCAATATTGGCTGAGCGAGCCCCAGCCTATCGTCATCGTGTTGACCTTATCACCGCTTTTTACCGTAAGGAACACACCCTTTTGAGATAACTGCTCAAGAGTTTTTTGAGCAAATTCACCGTAACCGTACATGATTGTAAATCCTCCGTATTTTTTTTATTGTTCATGTATTTATATTATATTCAAAATGATTTGTTTTTGCAAGAAAATTCTGTCACATATAAGCGATTTAGTGCATATAAATCAAATGAAGCATGCCGCGAAAAGCGGCTTTTAATTCAAGGAGGTATTTATGCCGGATATTTTTTTAAGTCCGTCCCTGCAAACGGGCAATCCTTATGTCGGAGGAGGAAGCGAAGCACAGTACATGGGGTATCTTGCCGACGCACTTGAGCCGTATCTCAGCGTCAACGGCATCGGATACACGCGTTCACGCCTGCCGAATACGCTTGCGAACGCCATCGCGCAATCCAATGCGGGTAATTACGACCTGCACCTTGCACTTCACTCAAATGCCGCTCCCGATGAAAAAAAAGGCGAACTGCGCGGCATACAAGGGTATTATTATCCGACCAGCGCAAAGGGAAGAAAGGCGGCGGAAGCACTTGTCGAAGCACTTAAGGATATCTATCCCGACCCGGAGCTTGTGTATACCGTTCCGACAACGACGATCGCCGAGGTGCGCAGAACAAAAGCACCCGCAGTGTTGATGGAGATAGGCTATCACGACAATGTGCAGGATGAGATGTGGATAAAAAACAATATACAGCGAATCGCGTCGTCGCTTGCAAAGGGACTTGCGGATTATTTCGGTCTGCCGTTCCGAGAGGTCTGCACCGGACGCGGCGCACGCATAACAGATTCGGCAACGCCGGGCACATATGCGGTCGTTTGTACGGAAAACGGCTCACCGCTCAATATCCGCTCGGGCGCGGGAATGAATGATACCGTTGTCGGTCAGATCCCGTCGGGACAGAAGGCACTTTTGATTTCCAAGCCGCAAAATGGTTGGGCAAGGCTTCGCTATAACGCTGTTGAGGGATATTCTTCTGCAAATTATCTTTGCTCCTGCAAGACTGACAGTACATCCGGTACGGGGAGAGTGAATACAGACGGAGGTAATCTCAATCTGCGTTCGGCACCGTCGATAAATTCAAACATAATAGGACGTATCCCCGACGGCACCGCAATAACCATACTTGCGACGCAGGGGAATTGGTATAAGGTGAATCACCTCGGCGCGACGGGCTATGTTTTAAGCGATTTTGTCACGGTGTGATGCACAATATACGGCAGATAAACATAGAATATAACTGTACAAAAGATATATTATTTTTGAAAGAAGGAGGAAGCTTATGTCATTTTATTCATACAGAAACAGCGAAAGTGATGTGTGCCCCGGCAGAATAAACGGGGATTGCACTATCGGGATCACCGAGCGCGTATGCGTTCAGGTAAAGAAAATATACGATTCCTGCATGCAGCAGGAGCAGCTTGACAATATCAATGTGCGTCTGTGCGATATCTGCCCGGGCAACACGAAATTTGAAGCACCCGTTACATTTATCAGCTGCCGTTCTACATCAACAAAGGGCAGAATACGCGACCTTTGCATCGACCGTATCTGCGACCGCCCGAATTTCGCACGTGTGCGTTGTAAGGTGGATATCCCCGTCGAAATACTTTTTGAGGACAACTGCGGTAAAGAGGGGAGCGGAAGAGGCGTAATAACCGTGGCGAAGGACGTCGTGCTTTTTGTGCCCGATGAATCTATAATACCTTTCGAAGTGGATAACATCGTCAGCGCGATATGCGTCATGGGCTGCTATCTCGGCGAAAATACATTCTCACTTACGGCTTGCGTCACAGTAATACTTAAAGTTGTAGCCGATGTCGAATTGCTCGTGCCCGCTTACGGCTTCTGCAAGATACCGCCCTGCGAGGAATTTGCCAATGAAGTGTGCGACGAATTTTTCAATCTGCCGATTTTCCCGCCTGCCATGGGCGATATGTGTTGCAATAACTGATAAACTTGATTCAGGGGGACTTTGTCCCCCTGCACAATTTTGCGGCGCGGCCCAGACCCACCCCCGCTTTTGTAAAAATTCGCTCGGCATACTTAACGCCGAGCGAATTTTTTATAAAACAGTAAAAGTTTTTTGCCGAGCTTTTTTTCAAAAAAGCTCGCAGG
>JAZRXI010000064.1:0-2975 GCA_045600145.1 Clostridia bacterium
GTGTTGCCCTCGCAGAAGGGGTGTATTTGCCAAATGTCAGAAGCAAATTTTGCCAAGTGTTTCACCGATGCTTCAACCGACAGTCCCTCATATGAAAACACTTTTTCGGTTTTGAAATCGTAATCGAGGGTTTCAGGGATACTGGTATAATCAGCATAAATCACCGTGTCGCCCTTCAGCACCCATTCCTTTTTCGTAATGTTATACGTTCTATACTGTCCGGCGTGCTTAAATACGCCCTCAAACAAGCGGCGGTGAATGGTTGCCCATTCCGCAGGAGAAAACTGAAACGATTTTTCACCCAAAAGCTTTGTGATTCTTGCCGAAACAATATCCGCTTCTTTGGTTTCGTTCTCAATCTCGGTGCGGTCAGACTTCTGCTCATAGTAGCTTTGAATACGCTTCTGCGCTTCGTCAATGCTGATTCTGCCTTCGATGTGTTCTTTGGCAGTATCCAGCAAATATGCGGACGTGTTCAGGCCGTCAACTGCCTGCAAGCCGATAGCCGTCTGCCACGCTTCACTTTTCTCGGCTTTGTCAGGCTCGCCCTGCTTTATATATTCTTCAAGTTCAAATTGCCATCTTTTTTCGTCTGACATATTTGCACCTCCGAGTTTCAGCTGCTTATCTGTTGCGGGGACGAAGCCGTTTTTCGCAACAGCCATACTACTATTCTGCCATAATTTATTATACCATAGTCCTCGTAATAAAGCAAGAAATACTATGCAGCATAAACCTTGTTTTCGGCTCAACGCCTGGATGTTTACTCTGCAATGCGGACATACAGTTGGATGTTGCTTCTGCCTTTGCCGGCTAAAGCGATACCGGGGATTTTGCCGGCGGACACTTGATGATAAAAGGTGCGACCGAGCGACAAACGCAGCCCACGGTCGATAGCATCCCAATCCGCAAACAAATCCATTACCATAAAGGGCTTTTCAAGGGGATGCCCTTTTGCTTTTTCGCACAAAATATCAAAGTATTTCGTGAAATCATCGCTGACAATGGCGTTCTGTTTCACATATTGGGCAAGGGTTATTCCTAACGATTTCGCTGTGTCTACGGCTTGCTTGTACTCGTCATCCGTCAATGTGACGGCTACGGTATGTGTCATGAAAAAGCCCCCATTCACCATATAAAATATTCTATAAGGTATTATACCACAGCTGGTAAAAAAGGCAAGCACAAATTATTCTTGACAAATCCTCCGGGAAATAATATAATATAAGCAAATCTTATATTTGCGTAACAAGAAAGGAGTGAAGCACAATGATTTACTATATTGCCGATATGCATTTTGGGCATAAGAACGCCATTCGTTTCGACCATCGCCCGTTTCCGGACACCGACTATATGGACGAATATATGATTCAAAGCTGGAACGGCCGCGTAACCGAAGACGATACGGTGTACGTGCTCGGCGATGCGTTTTGGAAAAACGAGGAAAACAATGTTAAAATCCTGCAACGGCTGAACGGTCACAAGCATCTTATCAAGGGCAACCACGACCGTGTGCAAGGGCGTTTGCGGTTCCATTGGGAAAGCATTCGGGACTATGCGGAGATTAACGATAACGACCGGTTGGTTATTTTGAGCCATTTTCCGATTCCGTTTTACAAAAATCAGCATTACGGCTCGATTATGCTTTACGGCCATGTGCATATCACCAAGGAGTGGGAATTGCTTGAAAAGTGGAAACAGGAATTGTGGGACAAGGGTATTCCTTGCCGGATGTTCAATGTTGGGTGTATGACGGACTATATCGCCTATACGCCGCGCACCTTGGACGAGATTCTTGCGGCAAATCCCGTGCCGGAAATACCGAAAGAAACCGAGAGGCAGGTTGAGGAAGAATGACTTATGTGATGGCAGATATCCACGGTAATTTGCGGCGATTTGAGTCGGTAATGAAGCAAATTGACTTGCAGCCGGAGGATACGCTCTATATTCTCGGCGATGTGATTGACCGGTTCCCCGACGGCATCAAAATACTGCGACGGATCATGAAAATGCCGAATGCGGTTATGCTGCTCGGCAACCACGAGTATATGATGCTGGATGCTGTCGGCGTTCCCGCCGATTCGGGAATGAAGCGTAAAGAAAACATTTGGGAAAAATCTCTTTGGTTCGGCAATGCGGGTTTGGCAACATACGAATATCTTAAACATATCCGAAAAGACATACGCGCCGAAATTTTCGAGTATTTGCTGGCATGTCCGATTAACTTGGAGATTGAGGTAAACGGACAAAAATACCGTTTAATGCACGGTGCTCCGGCGACTCCATATTTTGAAAACTTGCGTTACGATATCAGCGTGGCACGGGAATCGGTTTGGGGACGATGGGTGGAACGCGATGCCGACCTTGAGGGATGTATCGGTATTTTCGGACATACGCCGACCGAGTGCTATCAAGATTGCAACCCGTTAAAGATATGGTATTCTCCGAATGGACAAAAAATCGGAATTGACTGTGGCAGCGGCTATCCGGAGGCAACCCAACGAACTCCCGACGATCCCGCTATCGGTCGCCTCGCCTGTCTCCGTTTGGATGATATGAAAGAGTTTTATTCGGAGGAAAATGGGGTTGAAAATGAAAGCAACTAATTACAAGAAAAGGAGTGAACAATATGCATTTTTACATTACCGGAGACACGCACGGTTACTTTGAGCGCGTTGAGCAGTTTTGCCAACGGATGGAAACAACCAAAGATGATGTGCTGATCATTCTCGGCGATGCCGGTATCAACTACTATTTGAACAAGAAAGACAAGAGGGTAAAAGACGCTCTTTCCGAGTTGAACATCACGCTGTTTTGTATCCACGGGAACCACGAGGCGCGACCGTGGGAAGCCGGCGGTTATGTAGAACAAGAGTGGCACGGCGGTATTGTCTATGTCGAAAAAGAATACCCCAACCTCTTGTTTGCCAAAGACGGCGAGATCTACGATTTCAACGGAAAAAGCGTGCTGGTTA
>JAZRXI010000065.1:0-16776 GCA_045600145.1 Clostridia bacterium
AAAGCAAGCAGACCTGAGAAAATAATAGATACATTTGTACTCGGCAATCCGCACGATTCGATATTCTCCGCGATATACGGCACGGCACATCCCGAAAATGCTCAGGCACTCGGCGTAATGGAAAGCTTTTCCGCGGCTACCGCGATAGTTGCCGCCGATGCCGCCGCAAAGACTGCAAATGTAGAGCTTATAGAGCTTCGCCTTTGCCGCGGACTGTGCGGAAAAACATACATGCTGCTCACGGGAACGGTTTCCGCCGTGACCGCCGCCATTGAGCGTGCAGTTCAGGAAGCAGGGGATCGCGGTATGCTTCTTGACAGCTCTGTTATTCCGAATCCCGATCAAAAGCTTTGGGATACGATCTTGTAAGGTGATAAAATGCTTGCAATAGAACGCAGAAACGCCATTCTGACTAAGCTTTCGACAGACGGTAAGGTACTTGTGGCAGATCTCGCAAAAGAATTTGAGGTCACCGAAGAAACCATCCGCCGCGACCTTGAAAAGCTCAATAACGACGGTTTGGCAAGAAAGACATACGGCGGTGCCGTTAAGAATGAAAGCTTCAATATAGACCTTCCGTTCAATGTCCGTAAGCAGAACAATGTTGAAAGCAAGCAATATATCGCTTCTCTTATCGGCGATATGATAAAAGACGGCGATTACATCATGCTTGATGCTTCAACGACGGCACTGTGCGTGATAAAATCCATAATACAGCGTAAGAACATAACACTTATAACAAACAGCATAGAGATACTTATTGAGCTGTGCAACAAGCCCGAATGGAACATCCTTTCGACCGGCGGCACGCTCAAGGAGGGCGGTCTTTCGCTTGTAGGATATCAGGCTGAGAAAATGATATCCGGCTTTCACGTCGATTTGGCGATTTGCTCATGTAAGGGCATAGACGCTTCGAACGGCATCACGGATTCAAATGAGCGCGATGCCGAAATCAAAAAAGCATTCTTCAAATCCGCCAACAAGCGCGTGCTTGCGATAGACAGCTCAAAATTTGACAGAGCCTCGTTCGTCAAGGTGTGCGGACTCAATGAAATAGATACGGTAGTCACAAACACACGTCCCGCAGACGAATGGGTCGAACGGCTTAAGCAAAACAACGTAGAGTTGATTTACGAAACTATATAAAATTCGGAGGCAAATGAAAATGGCTGAACTTAATCAAACACAGATCGAAGCAATAGTGAAACAGGTTATCTCAAACCTCGGTGCGGATGCAAAGCCGCAGGAGGAGAGCAAATCCACCACTACCTTTACTTCCACCGAGTATAACGGCAGAAAGCTCATCGGTATTTACACCGATATGAACGATGCCATTGCCGCGGCACAGGAGGGCTACAAGGCTGTACGCTCCATGTCGGTAGAGCAGAGAGAAAAGATAATAACCGCCATCCGCGAGCTTACGCGCAGGGAAGCTCCCATTCTGGCTGAAATGGGCGTAAAGGAAACGGGCATGGGAAAGGTAGAGCATAAGCGCCTCAAGCATATCCTTGTTGCCGATAAGACTCCCGGAACGGAAGATATCGTTGCCGAAGCCAAGACAGGCGATAACGGTCTTACGCTTGTTGAAATGGCTCCGTTCGGCGTTGTCGGGGCCATAACCCCCAGTACCAATCCCTCCGAAACCGTTATATGCAACAGCATAGGCATGATCGCCGCCGGAAACGGTGTTGTATTCAATCCGCATCCGGGCGCGATATGCACTTCAAACTACGCGGTAGACCTTGTAAACCGTGCCTGCTATTCAGCCGGCGGTCCCAAGGTGCTTGTTGCTTCCATGGATAAGCCCACTCTGGATTCCGCTCAGACGATGTACGCACATCCCGCTATCCGCCTGCTTGTTTGCACCGGCGGTCCGGGCGTTGTACGCAGTGTGCTTTCGTCAGGCAAAAAGGCTATCGGCGCAGGCGCGGGCAATCCCCCTGTTATCGTTGACGATACAGCCGATATCATCAAGGCAGGCAAGGACATAATCGACGGTTGCACATTCGATAACAACCTTCCGTGCATTGCCGAAAAAGAAGTATTCGCTTTCAAAAATATTAAGGATCAGCTTATTACCGAAATGCTTAAGAACGGTGCATATATGCTCAGCAAGGAAGAAGCCGACGCGCTTGCAAATATCGTACTTGTTGAAGTCACCGACAAAAAGACCGGCAAGGTAAAGAAGCAGGTAAACCGTAAGTGCGTAGGACGCGATGCCGCTGTTATTTATGCTATGCTCGGAAACGGCAAGACACTTCCCTCCGACGTACGTTGCCTCATAGCGGAAACCGATTTCGAGCATCCGTTCGTTCAGAACGAGCTTATGATGCCCATTCTGCCTATCGTATCGGTAGACAATATCGACGAAGCCGTAGACCTTGCAGTAAAGGCAGAACACGGCAACCGTCACACAGCACATATGCATTCAAAGAATATCGACAACCTTACAAAATTCGCCGCGGCTGTTGAAACGACCATCTTTGTTAAGAACGCTCCCAGCTATGCCGGTATCGCCTTCGGCGGTGAGGGACACACCACATTCACGATCGCAGGTCCTACGGGTGAAGGTCTTACAAGCGCAAGAAGCTTCACGCGTAAGCGCCGTTGCACCATGGTAGACAGCTTCAGAATAATCTAATACGCTTTACAGAGGTAAATAAAATGGAAGTAAATATTCAGGAAATCACCGATGCGGTATTAAAGGCGATAAAGGATCAAGGCATATCTCCCATTTCGTGTGACGGAGATATCCCTGTCGGAGTTTCAAACCGCCATATACATCTTACACGCGAGGATTGCGATACTCTTTTCGGCGCAGGCTATGAACTTACACCGATGAAGGATCTGTCACAGCCCGGTCAGTACGCATGCAAGGAAACACTTACTATCGTAGGTCCGTCGCTCCGTCCCATCGAAAATGTGCGTGTGCTCGGTCCGCTTCGTAAGGCATCGCAGGTAGAAATATCAAGAACCGATTCGTTCACGCTTAAGGTAAAGCCCCCCGTACGTGAGAGCGGCGATGTTGCCGGAAGCGCTTCGATAACGATAATCGGTCCGAAGGGCGTTGTAACACTTAAAGAGGGCTGCATCATTGCAAACCGTCACATCCACATGAGCCTTGAAGACGGCATAAAGTACGGTGTAAAGGACGGTGACTATGTTACCGTTGATGCGTGCGGTGAAAGAAAAACACGTTTCTATGATGTACAGCTTCGCGTAAGTGATAAATTCCGTCTTGAAATGCATCTTGATACCGACGATGCAAACGCCGCCGGCTTAAGCGGAAAATCACTTGTAAAAATCGTTAAAGAATAAAAAGGAAATAAAAAAGGCTGTTTGCTTCTATACAGCCTTTTTTTACAATGCTTCATGTATCAGCTTATCGTTGCGGATTATGACGGTACGCTCGTGCCGAACGGCAAGGTACTGTCGAATGAGTTTTATACAAAAGTGAATATGCTCGTTTCGCGCGGTACGCTTTTTGCCGTGGCGAGCGGCAGACCGTACAATCAGCTTAAAAAGCTCCTGTACCCCATAGCGAATGAAACAGTATTCATCGCAAGCGACGGCGCACAGATGATGTACCGCAACTGCTTGCTTTACAAGCTTCCGCTTGCGGTGAACAATGCTAAAGCTCTTTGCCGTGCGGCACTGTACGACGGTTTGACACCAATTGTTGCTCTGCGTGAAGAAAACCGCAGTGTTACGGAGGAAAAGCTTGATCTGCCGTTCTTCTTCAGCTCTGATGTGTTCAAGCTTGTCGTCGTCAAAAACGGCAAGGATGTAAGCCATCTGAAATCGCTTGCCGAAGAAAACGATGCACGCGTGTGCTATGAGGATGATACTTATATCGAGCTTTGCAATAAAGCATCGAATAAAGGTGAAGCACTGAAAAAGCTGATGAACAAATTCTCGGTTTCACATGATAAAATGATAGTTTTCGGTGACGGTACAAACGATATACCGATGCTTGAGCTTACGGAACACCGTTTTGCACCGAGAAACGCAAGCGCCGATGTAAAGCGCATCGCCGTTGAAACGGGCGACATTGAGGAGCATATCGTTAAAAGACTATAATTGTTTTGTCGATACATCCCTGCGAACAATTCTTGTGGAAAGCACGGCAAAAGACTTTTTATTGCGCTTCGTGCAGAGTAAAACAAATACAGTGCCTAATGCAACCTTTTGCGTAGGCACTGCTTTTTTATTGTGTCATTGTGGGAAAATAAAGCGACGTGGCGATCTGTATTTGTTATGTAAAACATGGATTGCCATAACTATTTGGCAGGCTCGCAATGACACAAAGGAGTTTTACAGTGAAATCGTTTTGATTTCTGTCACTTGATTTAGATAAAGCGGAGTGAAGTGCAATAAAAGTTTGCCCCCCCGCTTTTTCAAAAATGGGCGGATCAATGGGGGGCGAGGTCTCACGCGCGGGTGCGCGGTGGCACGCCCCACGAATGTTATTCTACATCAACTTTTATCCGTGCGGGGGCGAGATGTTCACTTTCCGCCCAAACGCACAGTTGACCTGCGTTTTCTTTTAGTTTGATACCGACGGTGATTTTACCCATGAACATTTTTCTGTCGGGGCAAGCGACACTTATATGATCGGTGTTGTCCGAACCGGTGCCGACAATGGTTCCGATGCCGTTTGAATGAAATGACACGAACGGTGATGCGTCGGGAACTTCTTTGCCGTCCTCGTCCACACAGTAGCAGGTGAACAGCGCGATATCCTCGCCGTTGACGCAGATGTCATCGGCGTTTTCACATTTGAGCATAAGCCGAGCGGGACTTTTTGTTGTCTCTGTCATATCGCACGCGGCTTCCTTGCCGTCGATGTAACCTATCACCTCAAGCCTGCCTTTATGATACGGCACATCCCATTCGAGATGAACATATTTTTCAGCCTTTTTCCTGCCTAAAGATACGCCGTTCAAGAAGAGCTCCGCTTCCTCACAGGTCGTGTAGACGGTCACTTTGACAAGCTCACCGTCATCACGCAATATATTCCAATGCGGAAGTAAATGTATCATCGGCGATGTCATGAAAATCGACTGGTTCTGATAGAATGCATCCTTCTTTTGCATAAACAGGTCTATTGCCCCCGAAACAGAACAGAGGCGCGGCCATATAGCTTCGCCGCGATGCTCAAACGCTATCCACTGAAACATTCCGCACAGCCACGGATGCTCCGAAACCACTTTCATGAATTTCTCGCGTCCGATAAACCATGACGTGATATCATGGTCAAACGCGCTGACATATGCACGCATCGGCTCGTCGTCGGCGTACCATGAACGCGTTGTGCCGGCCGCACAGCATTCGGAAGCATATATCGGCTTGTCCGGATACTTTGCACGCACAACATCGTAAAGCATGTGATTGTAATTTATCCCCACAAGCTCCATATCGTCATATACCGTTGCCTTATCGGGAGAATTTGATACGGCAGATGTCGTCGGGCGTGTAGGATCAAGCTTTTTCGCATGCGCAATAAGTGCCTTATTGATTTTTCTTCCCGTTTCCGTAAGATGATGCGGCTCTTCATTGCCAAGCGACCACATGAACACGCACGGACGGTTTCTGTCACGCTTTATCAGCATCGTCAGTTGTTCTATGCCGTCGGGAGTTGAATCGAACCACCGTGTTTCATCCATCACGATAAAGCCGTTCTCGTCAAGCGCGTCCATGAAAGCCGCCGCCTGCGGATAGTGGCTCGTGCGGTAGCCGTTAGCCCCCATCTCTTTAAGAAGCTTGACTTTATATCTTAAGATGTTGTCCGGCACTGCCTTGCCCGTCAAACCGAAATCGCCGTGACCGCACATGCCGTATATGAACGTCTTTTTGCCGTTTAAGAAAAAGCCTTCCGCGGTAAATGCGAAATCTCTGTATCCGAAACGGTCGTTGACGGTATCAATAAGCACTTCGCCGTCATAAAGCTCGGTTACGACATCATAGATATACGGGTCGTCAATATCCCACAGATGCGGCGATAAAACCGTGCCTGAACACTTGCAGATGTTTTTATCTCTCGGACTTATGCATACATTCCCATTCGTGCATAATATCTCATTTTTATCCTTATCCAGCATTCTGTTGACTACGCGGATGCTCTTCTCCTCATATGAATCGTTTCGTACTTCGGTTTCGATAAATGTTTTCCATTCATCACCGTTTTTCTGTGCATGCACGAACACGCCCCACAGATCAACAGACACATCTTCGGTTTTTGTAAGCCAAACATGGCGGTATATGCCGCCGCCCTGATACCACCAGCCCTCGTTCTTGTGGTATTCTACATACACGGCAAGCACATTATCGGAGCCGTAGCGGATGTAATCGGTGATATCGACTTCAAATGACGTGTAACCGCAAAAATTGTGCTTAAGCTCACAGCCGTTAAGGTAGACAGTCGTTCGGGTGGCGACGCCCTCAAACAAGAGCGTTATCCGCTTGCCGTCATCGCTTGCGGGGATCTCAAAATGTTTGCGGTACCATGCGTTTTCGTATTTGAAGAAACCGAGCGCTTCATTATTCGATTGTGAGACCTCGCCTGCAACGATATAATCGTGCGGCAGATCTACATATGTCCACTTGTCGCCGTTAAATTCCAGATTGTGTTCATAGCTTCCGCGAGCGGAATCGTTGTAATAGATGCAGGCAGGTCCCCACTTCATGCGTTCCGTCTTGGCGGATGTATATATCGGTCCTTTGATTTCGGGTTCTTTACATACGATGTCTCCCTTATGGAAGAGCCAGCCCTTATCAAACAATATCGTTTCTCTCATTATCGCACCTCCGATATTTGATTTTCGTTTTAATCTTATCATAAAAAGCTCAAAAAGTCAATAAAACGTGGGTTTTATCCGTTGCATTTTTCGGAAACAAGGAGTATAATAAAAATATACATAATGCTTCGGAGGCAGACATGCGGCGTACTAATGTTGATTTTTATTCAGGCTCAATAATCAAAAACACGGTCATTTATACAGTACCGATAATACTATCGGGCATTTTACAGCTGCTGTTCAATGCCGCCGACCTTATAGTTGTCGGCAGATTCTCGGATAACGGCAGTATATCGGTAGGCGCGGTAGGCGCGACCGTCTCAATCACAAACCTTGTCGTGAATTTTTTTATCGGACTTTCGGTGGGAGTATGCGTTACCGTTGCATACGGGCTTGGTGCGCAGGACAATGCCGGAGTGCAACGTTCGGTGCATACCGCGATCCCGCTCGGCTTGGTCTGCGGCGCACTGATGACAGCGGTAGGCGTGCTGTTTTCGCACAGCTTTCTTAAAATGATGGGAACACCCGAAGATGTTATCGGGCTTTCGACACTCTATATGCAGATATACTTCTGCGGAGCGATACCGCTTTTGATATATAATTTTGCGGCGGCGATACTGCGTGCGGCGGGAGATACGCAAGGACCTCTCATATATCTGACGATCGCGGGCATACTGAATGTTTTATTGAATCTGCTGTTTGTTATCGTATTCAAGATGGATGTTGCGGGCGTTGCGCTTGCAACGATAATTTCTCAAACGCTTTCGGCAACGCTTGCCGTTATAGCGATAATCAAGCGCACCGATGCATGTAAATTTTCTTTTAGAGAAATGCATTTTTCATTTGAGCCGATGAAGAAAATAATTACGATAGGTCTGCCCGCGGGAATACAAAGTGCTATGTTTTCGATATCGAACGTTTTGATACAGTCGTCGATAAATTCGTTCGGGACGATAGCGGTATCAGGCTCTGCGGCGGCGGCAAATCTTGAGGGATTCGTGTATACTGCCATGAACTCGTTCAGTCAGACTTCGATGAACTTTGTCGGACAAAACATGGGCGCAAAAAATTATCCGCGCGCAAGGCAAAGTGTACTCGCATCGCTCACTTGCGTGGCTGTCACGGGACTCGTGCTCGGTGCGGTGACATATCTTTTCGGGGAAAAGCTGCTCGGGATATATATAACCGATTCTCCCGACGCAATAATTTACGGGCTTGAGCGTTTATTGTGCGTTTGCCTGCCGTATTTCTTATGCGGGATAATGGATGTGATGACGGGCAGTCTGCGCGGACTCGGGCTTTCCACTGTGCCGATGCTGATCTCGGTTATCGGCGTATGCGTTTTCAGGGTAATATGGATATATACCGTATTCAGCGCTTTCAGAACGCTGACATGCCTTTTCCTTTCTTATCCGATATCATGGATGCTCACGTTTGCGGCAGAGACAGTTGCATTTATCATCGTATGGAAAAAGCTTATGAAAAAATTGAATAACGAAACAGTTACGGAGGTGCAATAATGGATATCATAGCAAAGCGTAATGAGCTTTTAGGCGAAACCGCGGTAAAAGCACTTAAAAACAAGAGGTTTGAAGCATATTTCTGTCAAAGCAAAGAAGAAACATGCGCAAAGGTACTTTCGCTTATAGCCGAAGGAAGCACGGTCACATGGGGCGGATCGATGTCGATCTTTGATTGCGGTATCCCCGACAAATTAAAGCAGGGAAATTATACGGTTATCGACCGTGCAATGTTCAAGGGAGACGAAAAAGAGGATGTGATGCGCCGCGCATTCTTTGCCGATACATATTTAATGAGCGCAAACGCGATAAGCCTTACGGGTGAGTTGGTAAATATCGACGGTAACGGCAACCGCGTTGCGGCTATGTGCTACGGACCGAAACAGGTAATAGTCGTTGCGGGCATCAATAAGATAACGCCCGACCTCGATACTGCGCTGAAGCGTGCGAAGTATGAAGCGGCGCCGTTGAACGCACAGCGATTCGATATCGAAACGCCGTGCAAAAAGATCGGCACATGCGCGAACTGTCTTTCACCGGATTCGATATGCGCGCAGACGGTCATAACACGTCTTTGCCGCCCGGCAGGTAGAATCAAAATAGTGTTGTGCGGCGAGAGCCTTGGGCTTTGATAAAGCCTGATCCTTTCAACTGAGGAAAAACGATGAAAGTTATTCCGATCGAAAAATTATATGACATGAATTTTTCACTTGATGTCATTAACGCATTGCAGCTTATGTGGCGGGCACGCAATTCATTTTCGTGTATCGGTGCGCCTAAAAGGAAAAACATAATTGTATATTTCCATAAAATCACAGCGCGTTATACGCTTAAGGACGGAAGTACGTTCACGGCGTCAGACGGAGATATCGTGTATACTCCCGAAGGAAGTGAATATTCGATAGATTCGTTTCAGCCTGAAAATGAATCGGGTTGTACAGTTGGCGTGAATTTTTTTCTGTCGGACAAACACGGCATGAAATTCATACTTTCAAATAAGCCGATCAAACTCAATGCGGATGACGGCGGACAGTATTTTTCGCTTTTCTTTAAAATGAGCAGAATCAGTGAAGCAAATGTTGTATGCTTTTCCAAGTTGAAATCCGCGATGTATGAAGTATTTGCGAATCTGTGTTCGGCAAAAGCAAAGCACACGGGTTCGAAATTCGATATGATAGAAAAAGGCATTGCGTACATGGAAGAAGACCCTGAGCAAAAGCTTTCGATTGCAGAGGTCGCACAAATGTGCAATGTGAGTGAAAGTTATTTTCGTAAGCTGTTCAAGGAATACTCATCGTATTCACCGACGGAATACCGCATAAACGGCAAAATCGAAAAGGCAAAGCAATATCTTGCGTTTGATAATCTTACCGTTAGCGAGGTCTCACAAAAGCTGAACTTCTCGGATGTGGCATATTTCTCTAAAACGTTCCGCAAAAAGTGCGGAATGTCACCGATTAATTATAAAGAAAAATTCGGCAGATGAAACAGGGCGCGGGACGGATCCCAACGGAGAAAAAGACGATCATGACACAAATACAAAAAATGCTTTTTGAAATGCAGGATGCGGAATACCGAAAATTTCAGGCGAAGCTCATGCCGACAGTCGATATTGAAAGCATAATAGGCGTGCGCACGCCGGAGCTTCGTCGCTTGGCGAAAACGGTCAAGAACGAATCATATGTGCAGGCGTTTCTTGACGAGCTTCCGCATAAATACTATGATGAGAATAATCTGCATTCGTTCATTATTTGCGAAGAAAAAAATATAGACGTTTGCATTGACAGAATCGACAAGTTTCTGCCGTTTGTGGATAATTGGGCGACCTGTGACCAGCTTTCACCCAAAATATTCAAAAAGAATACGGACAGACTTTTGGCTAAAATATTCGATTGGATGCAAAGTGACAAGACGTATACAGTGCGCTTCGCAGTAGAAATGCTGATGAATTACTTTCTTGATGAACGTTTCGAGCCTTCGCAGCTTGAGCTTGCCTCAACGGTCGAAAGCGATGAGTATTATATAAAAATGATGCAGGCTTGGTACTACGCAACAGCGCTTGCGAAACAGTACGACACAACGCTCGGTTTTCTGAAAAAGAATACACTTCCCGTGTGGACGCATAATAAGACGATACAAAAGGCGCGCGAAAGTTACCGTATAACGGATGAGCAAAAAGAATACCTTAATACGCTGAAAAGATAGAAAAAATAGGAGGAACACATGTCCTCCTATTTTTCTTTGTGAAAGTATTCATACACTTGAAGTGCGCTTTGCTTTGTCATACCATTGACTGCTTCTATTTCCGCAAGCGATGCTTCCTTTAAGCGTGAAACGGTAGTAAATGCCTGCATAAGTGCCTTTTTACGCACTTTGCCGACGGACGGAATGTTATCAAGGGACGATACGAGTGAGTGCTTGTTTCGAAGCGAACGGTGAAATGTTATCGCAAAGCGATGCGCCTCATCGCGCAGAGCCTGCAATATCTGTATGCCGGGATCAGATAGCGGAAGCATTATCGGCATTGGCTGATCAGGCAGATATATTTCTTCGAGCTTTTCTGCAAGCGCTACCATCGGGGTATTGATGCCGAGTTGTCCGCGCACCGTTTCGATTGCCGACGAAAGCTGACCTCTGCCGCCGTCGATAACAATTAAGTCGGGCGTCTTTTCGAAACCGGGTTTGCGAGAAAGCATGTCGGAATATCGGCGAAGTGTTACTTCGCGCATGGACGCATAGTCGTTGTTAGCTTGATGCGTCTTAAAGTGGCGGTATTCCTTCTTTGCGGGCCTGCCGTTTACGAAAACAACCATGGAAGCGACTGTATCTGTGCCTTGAATGTGTGAAATATCAAAACATTCAAGGCGTATAGGATGACAATCGAGGTGCAGATTGAGCTTGAGCGATTCAAGCCCCGCTATGATGCGTTCATCACGATATGAAAGGCTCAATGCTGACTTTTCCATGCGCTCACGCGCGTTGCGTTTTGCCATGAGGCACAGCTCATGAAGCTTTCCGCGCATCGGCACGGTAATGGTGAGCTTGCGCTTTGCGGCACCTGACAGCAGTTCTTCAAGGATATCCTTGTCCTCGGGCTCCGTGTCACAGACTATTTCGTTCGGCAGGAAGGCTCCGTCGGAATAATTTTGCATGATAAATGTCGAAAGCAACTGCGCGGGCGTGTCACAGAGAATGCCGGGCATTTCTTCGGTGTTGACACCTATCAAACGCCCCGAACGCACGAAAATCGAGCATATTACCGCGAATGTGTCGCGCATAAGCACGGATATCACATCAATATTGCGGTTTTTGTCAAGTACGATTTTTTGTTTGCTGAGTATCTCATTTGCTTTTTTCAGCTTGTCACGAAGCTCGGCAGCGAGCTCGAATTCAAGCCTTTCGGAAGCTGCTTCCATTTTCTTGCGTACGGTATCAAGTGCGTCGCTTTGATTACCTTTAAGAAAATCAATTACGCCGTTGACATTATCGCGGTACTGCTTTTTGCACGGTTCGTTGCACGGTGCTGGACAGCGTCCTATATGATATTTGAGGCACGGACGCACATTTTTATTTTTTGAAAAATCGTAATTGCAGGTGCGCAGTGGATATAGCTCATATGCGATATCGGATATCGCGTGCGCACTGCCGGCACCGTGATACGGACCGAAATACAGCGCTCCGTCAAAGGCAATTTTGCGCGCAAGCTCAAGCTTTGGGTAATCCTCGCGCGGGTCTATCCTTAAATATGGATAGCCCTTGTCGTCCTTTAAGAGAATATTGTATTTCGGCTTATATTTTTTTATAAGATTGTTTTCGAGCAGAAGTGCTTCAAGCTCATTTGCCGTAACAATGTAATTCAGGTCGGCGATGTTTGACACAAGCTGACGTGTTTTTGCGTTAAGCTCGTTTGAATGAAAATACGAACGCACACGGTTTTTAAGTACTCGGGCTTTGCCGACATAAATCACCGTACCGTTCGCATCACTGTAAATATAAACTCCCGGTTCGTCCGGGAGCTTTTTAAGCTTTTCGATTATGTTTCCGTTATTCGAAATCACTGACATGGAGCATACCTTGAAGAATTATCTGACCGATGTGGTCATCGTCAAGAGAATAATACACTATTTTGGCTTCTCTGCGATATTTTACGATACGGCTGTTGCGCAATGTTTTAAGCTGATGCGAAACCGTAGACTGATTCATGCCGAGAGTAGCTGCGATGTCGGATACGCACATTTCATTCATTGTGAGCAGATACAATATTTTTAAGCGTGATTCATCGGCAAACAGCTTGAAAAAATCAGCCAAGTTCATGAGACTGCGTTCATCAATAAGCCTCTGTGACATGGACTCAACCAATTCATTGTTGATTATCGGTCTGCTTTCGGTCAATTCACTCATACTATCTACTCCTGAAACATATTTCATTTGTCACGTTATTTATAGTATATTCCATAAATACATGATTTGTCAACAGAAAAGTTAATAAAAAACAAAAATACGGATGTTTGAATGTTCAAACGCCCATGCAAGCATATGTTAAAGTTAACAAACGCTTCGCTTCTGCAGGTACTACGTCTCTGCGAAAGTACAACGATTTAATCTATTCCCGTAAGAAGCATTACGGAACTATCCTGCATGACTTTTACGGGAATCCCGCTTTCGGCATCAAAGTAGATCATAGCCTGATTGACTGAAAAGTCCGTATTGGGACGTATTCGCATACTTTTACATTCAAATGTGCCGACATCGGTGACAACGGTTTCGTTTTCGAGAAACTCAAATTTTACAGTTTGCAGCTTGTCGCGATTGCCTGATGAAAGACGGATCACACCGCCGCTTTCGGGAAAAGCAGAGGCGATGAACGGCAGGGAGTCTTTATCAAAATACTGTGTTGCAAGCGGGACTGTATAAAGCGTTTCCTTGAAGCCTGCTTCATCCTTTGACGAATACTTGCGTGTTTTGAGCACTCCGCTTTTGAGTGAATGATTGTGTTCAAACGTAAATGCCACATACTGTGTTGCGTCGCCCGTGTTCACAAAAGATTGTTCAACATACAGCGGCATGCCGAATGTGCAGTTTTTGCTGTCGAAATACGCTATACGCGAAACGGCGGAAATCGTCTGCATGCCGTTTTCTTTCTTTTCACCGTTTTGAGTGTCGGTGATTATGTACGGAAGCTCTGCCTTTGATGATATCACAAGCTCGTCTCCGTCGATCTCAAACGTATATATGTTGTCATACTCGTACATTCCGTCAACACCGGACGTAACATGGTATGTCAGCGTGTGTTCCAAATTAACTCCGGACTTATCAAGCTCCGTTTCACTGATCGCACTTGCGCATCCCGCAAAAAATAGAGATGTAAGCAGTACTGCACATATCGCTTTAAATTTCATTTTATTGCTCCTTGAATTCATCTGATATGTATTTTACCATATTATTCCCGAAATTGAAAGAAAAAGTTTTGTGATAACCGTAAAACGGTTGCCAAATTTACATCTTTATTGTATAATTATTCTATCATTATTCGTAGGAGGATATTATGAAACCTATCGATCTGAAGACAGTAAATGCAATAAGAATACTTTCCGCGGAGGGTGTGCAGAAAGCCAACAGCGGACATCCCGGCTTGCCGATGGGCTCGGCACCGCTCGCGTATGCGCTTTGGGCAAATCATCTGAAATTCAACCCGAAGGACGCTTCCTTTGCCGATCGTGACCGCTTTGTGCTCTCGGCCGGACACGGCTCAATGCTGTTGTATTCGCTTCTTTATATGTTTGGATACAAGCTGAGTATTGACGATATCAAGGAATTCCGTCAGTGGGGGAGCAAGACACCGGGACATCCCGAATATGCTCATACCGACGGTGTTGAAACCTCTACGGGCCCGCTTGGTCAAGGCTTTGCAAATGCTGTCGGAATGGCGATAGCGGAAAAGCATCTTGCTGCGAAATTCAACCGTGATGGCTTTAACATCATTGACCACTATACATATGTGCTTGTCGGCGACGGTTGTATGCAGGAAGGTATCCAATATGAAGCCGCTTCACTTGCGGGTACGCTTAAATTAGGCAAGCTCATCTGTATTTACGATAAGAATAATATTACGATCGAGGGTGATATAGCTACTGCGTTTTCCGAGGATGTAGGTGCACGCCATGAAGCACTCGGTTGGCACGTTGTGCGTGTCGCCGACGGCGCGGATACCGATGCGGTGACTGACGCGATCGCCGAGGCCAAAAAAGTTACGGATAAGCCTTCCTTAATAATATGTCGCACCGAAATAGGGCACGGCTGCCCCGAAAAGCAGGGCAAAGCTTCCGCACACGGTGAGCCTCTCGGCGAAGAAAATCTTGTCGCGACAAAAGCGAATCTCGGCTGGGATTGCGCTCCGTTCGAAATCCCCGAAGATGTCATTGCACATACACGCGCACTCGGTGCCAAAGGCGAAAAAATACAGAATGATTGGAACGCGCTCATAAGCGAATATGCAAAAAAATATCCCGGGCTTTATAAAGAGTATTTGCAGTGGCTCGATCGCCGTTTCCCCATTGACCTTGTAAACGACAGTGATTTCTGGAAGCATGAAGATAAACCTATGGCGACGCGTGCTTGCTCGGGCGAGCTTCTTAACCGCATTGCAAAACTCCAACCGAATCTTTTCGGCGGAAGCGCAGACCTTGGTCCATCCAATAAGAGCGAGCTCAAGGGTCAGCCGTTCTTCAGCGACGCAACACCCGAGGGCGCAAATATGCACTTTGGTATTCGTGAGCATGCAATGGGCGCGATCGTCAACGGACTTTATCTGCATGGCGGTATAACACCGTTCTGTGCGACATTCTTCGTATTCACTGACTACATGAAAAATGCGATGCGTATGGCGTCGCTCATGAAGCTTCCGGTAACATATATTTTCACTCACGATTCGATCGGTGTCGGTGAGGATGGCCCCACGCATGAGCCTATCGAACAGCTTGCCGCGCTTCGTTCAATACCGAACATGACGGTTTTCCGTCCTGCGGATTTCACGGAAACTGCCGCCGCGTATGCGCTTGCCATGAATAATGACGGACCCACGGCAATAATCCTCACAAGACAGAATTTGCCACAGTATGAGGGGAGCAGTAAGGAAGCACTAAAGGGTGCGTATATAATAAAGAATTCAAGCAAAGCGATCCCCGATGTTATCCTTATGGCATCAGGAAGTGAGGTCGAGCAGACAGTCGCAGCCGCTGAACTTCTTAAAAATGAAAATATAGACGCAAGAGTTGTTTCTATGCCGTCTATGGAGCTTTTTGATAAGCAGAGCAGTGAATATAAGGAAAGTATACTGCCCGGATGCGTTCGCGCGCGTGTTGCCGTTGAAGCTGGTTGTTCGATGCCGTGGTACAAGTACATCGGTATCGACGGTACTGCGGTGTGCATAGACCGATTCGGTGCTTCCGCTCCGGCAAAGGTGCTGTTTGAAAAATTTGGATTTACTGCCGCAAATATTGCCGAAAAAGCAAAATCGGTGATAAAGTAAGTTTTTGCTGTTCCGTATTCACACGGGACAGCTTTTATTAATTTTACGGAGTTCGATTTTATGACGCTTGATGAAGTAAAAAGCTTTTTTAAGGGTGATGTCTACGCTACGGATGTTACGGGAATAGAAATACTTGAATCGGAATCACGGTATGCAAAATGCGCTTTGAAAACCGATAAACGTCATTATAATGCGGCGGGGCAGGTGATGGGCGGTGTCTTGTTCACCTTGGCGGATTTTACATTCGCGGTGGCATCTAATGGACAAAGCGATACGCTGACCGTAACAACATCAAGTCAAATAAGCTTCCTTAATGCTTTTGCAGGAAATATGCTCATTGCCGAAACGGAGCTTCTAAAGGATGGCAAACGCAACTGCTTCTACCGCATAAATATAACCGATGAAAGCGGCAAGCTTGTTGCAACCGTAAGCACCACCGGCACACATCTTGAGAAAAAGAGGTAGACTTACTTCTGTGGGAAGCTGTCCCGCACACTGTAAGGGGACCCCCTCCCATTGCCCATTCGTGGGGGCGGAGTCTCCCCATGAAATGCGGCGGGAGGACGAAGTCATCCGCCATGAAAAGAGTAATAAAAACCTATGTCATGGCAAAAGTCAAAAATTCAAAACACTGTTTGCAAATAGAAGAAGAATAAATGCAAATATCGCAAGAAAAACAATTTACAGAGATTGATTATATGTTATAATATTCGCAGAAAGTCTTGCCACGCAAGCCTTGTACGCTTCGCGTACCGTATCTCCGATACGTCTGCTCTATTGACGGCTGCGCAAAAATGCCATTGCAAGCGCATTTTTGCTTATGGTATAATATTCGCAGAAAGTCTTGCCACGCAAGCCTTGTACGCTTCGCGTACCGTATCTCCGATACGTCTGCTCTATTGACGGCTGCGCAAAAATGCCTATGCAAGCA
>JAZRXI010000066.1:0-2449 GCA_045600145.1 Clostridia bacterium
ATCGATAATGGTCGTGTACGCCTTTGTTGAGGCATTTTTTATAAAAATATGGTCAATAGAGTTTTCTCTTCCGCCCTCAAGCGTACCGCCGGAGAAAAGACCGTTGGCCTTGTCAAGTGTCGGCTTGAAGTGATGTGAGCAGGGATTCTGCGGGTTGATGCGCGAAGCAAGCGAAAGTCCCGAATTCATCAGTGCCTGCAAAGCGAATGTGCGCTCCTCACAATTGAAATCGCCGGTTATCATGACGGGCAGTGCGCCGAAGCTTTCAATAAGCCGCAAAAGCTGATTTGCATTGCTCTTACGCGCCTGCTCGCCTGCGAAATCGTTAGTATAGAAAAAGTGAACATTAACTGCAACAAATTCTTTGCCGTCAAGCGCAAATCTGCCCCATGTTATGCTTTTTGAATCCCAATCGTTCAGCCCGTAAAACAGCTCCCAGCCCGAATCAAGCAGTGTAAGCCTGCGGCTGTAAAGTATAGGAGTGAAGTTGTTCACGTTTTTCGGTGACGGGTCAAGTTCAATATATTCAGGTGCGCACATCGAAATGATATTGTCCTTTTCGCCGCGTGACTTTGGCGAACATTCCTGCAAGCCTATCACAAGCGGCGCATATTTTCTATACACCGAAACGAGCAAATCATCACGGTTGGCAATGGGACAGTCTGCCGGACAGTTGCCCCAAATGTTACTGCTCATTATTCTGATTTCCATATTTTCATCTCCGTAAGTTTTTGCGAATTGAATACACCGTCAGCGTCGATATCGACACGTTCGGTCAACTCAAGTGCTTCGTTTATCAGTTTTTCAGAGTCAAGAAGCTGTTCTGCCTTTATCACATCCTCAAGCTTCGGCTTTGTTGCGGGATGCCGCGGCGTGAATACCGTGCAGCAGTCCTCAAACGGCAGGATGCTTGTTTCAAACGTACCTATTTTTTGAGCGATATCCATTATTTCAAGCTTATCCATGCCGATGCACGGGCGGAATACGGGAAGCTCCACCGCGTTATCGGTCGTGTGCAGGCTTTCCATCGTCTGACTTGCCACCTGTCCGATGCTTTCACCCGTTACAAGCGCGCCGCACTCACGCATTTTCGCTATGCGCTCGGATATCTTCATCATGAAACGGCGTGTAAGTATCGTCATGAATTGGTCGGGACACTTATCGTAGATCTCCTCCTGGATATGCGTAAACGGTACGGTGAATACCGACATCTGCGTAGTGTATGCGCAAAGCTCGCGTGCAAGGTCGAACACCTTTTCCTTGGCGCGTTCGCTTGTATGCGGATAGCTGAAGAAATGTACGCCGTCGAGCTGAACGCCGCGCTTGGCTATCATATAGCCCGCAACGGGGCTGTCGATGCCGCCCGAAAGCAGGAGTGCCGCACGCCCGTTCGTGCCTATCGGAAGTCCGCCCACAGCGGCGACATTTTCGAAATAAACATAGGCGCGTTCGCGTATTTCGACCTGAATAAGATATTCATGGTTTTGCAGATCGACACGCATACCGGGCATCGCTTCAAGGATGCCCTCGCCGACCTTTGCGGCTATTTCGGGCGATTCCATCGGAAAACGCTTATCGGAGCGGCGTGCCTTTACCTTGAACGTTCCGTTTGTTATCCCCGCGTTTTTCAGCATATCCACGGCATTTTCGATGCAAAGCCCTATATCCTTATCGAACTCGCGCGCAGGTGAAAGCCCCTGTATACCGAAAACTCTGCTCAGACGGAGCAATGCTTCGTCGAGGTCGGCAGGCTGTATATTGTAGACGAATATACGGCTTTGGCTTATCGAAACGCGGATATCGTCAAAGCCCGAGAGGGACTTCTTTATATTATTTATGAGCGTGCGCTCAAAAAAAGGACGGTTTTGCCCCTTTAAGTGAAGCTCACCCTCCTTGACGATTATCATATTGAGATATTCCATAGAAAAACTCACTTTCTTTTATATTTGCGCAAATATGCGATTTTTTCTCCGATGATTTGTGCGACCGTTTCCGCTTCCTCGGGCGTGTTGAATGCGCCGAAGCTGATACGCACAGTGGATTCCGCAACGCTTACGGGCAAGCCCATCGCCTCAAGCACATGGCTTATTTTGCTTGAACGGCTCGTACAAGCCGAACCCTTGCCGATGATGATCTCGCTTTCAACGGCGTTCTGCAATGTCGATGCCTTTATGCCCTCAAAGGATATGCTGAGTATATTCGGCGCGGAATCCGGGCAAATAAGCCTTGCACCCGGAATTTTTGTAAGCCCTTCGACATACGCCGCTTTGACGGCATCAAGCTTTTTTGAAAAATCACTGCCGAGTGCGTCGATCGCCGCCGCAAAGCCGAGTATGCCCGCGACGTTCACCGTGCCGGAGCGTCTGCCGCCCTGCTGACCGCCGCCGAAAAGATACGGTGAGAACGGTGTTCCCTTCCTTATATATAACGCACCCATTCCTTTCGGTCC
>JAZRXI010000067.1:0-2595 GCA_045600145.1 Clostridia bacterium
TTCGAGAACGATCCCTTCGCAAAGCTCGACCAGACCGGCGTAGGCAAGCTCATGAAGATGGCTATCTCCCTCGGTAAGGACGCTAACTCCAAGCTCCACATCGGTATCTGCGGTGAGCACGGCGGCGACCCCACATCCGTAGAGTTCTGCCACTCCATCGGCCTCGATTACGTTTCCTGCTCGCCCTTCCGTGTTCCGATCGCAAGACTCGCAGCGGCACAGGCAGCAATCCGCGACGAAAAGTAATAGCCGAAATCCCTTGATATACAAGGCTTTTCGGGGCAGTCTGATTGCCCAACAAAACGGGGAGAGACTGCAATAAGACAAGCGATAAACTCCCCGTATTTGAAAAATACGGGGAGTTTTTATCAAAGTCCTGTTTTTTGGACATCAAATCATTTATAATTATGATGCAAAGCAAAAAGCAGAGGTGATATTATGAGAGTATTTGAAATCGCGGATCTTATCGGCTATAGCTCACCGGAGGAAGGGTATATTTACGGAATCGTGACCGCAATCACGGAAACGGAACTGGAAGCAGAATATCTTGATGATTCTTGGGAGTCGTTTTGGGTGCCCAAAGAGGAAGCGGAATATATTGAACCGATATACCTGTCCGATGAGGCTGTCATAAAATTTGCGCGGTATGAAATCACTTTCAAAGAATTGGTCGGAGAAGTTTATCCCCCGCAAAAACTGCGGGCAAAGGAAAGGTATGCCTTAACAATTGACGATCTGTTGTGCGTCCTCCGAAAAGCGAACGGAATGTCGGTTTCGCAATTTACCGAAGAATGGTTTTTTCCTATTCGGGAAATCATGCGGCAGTCATATAGTTATGGACATCCCGGCATGGAAGATAGCGGAGATTGCGGATGTCGCTTTCTACCTGCGGCGGGCTTTGCCGTTTGGAATGCCATGGATATAGTGGACAATTGTATTTATGATGAACAGAACGATTATTCCGAAATCATCGAAGAGTTGGAAAGTTGGAAAACACTTTTTGATTTGCCTTTTGAAAAGCGTGATTATCCAGACGGTTACAAAGCAAATTACGTCAAATCATTCGACGAAAACCAAACGCTTGAAAAAGCCACCGATGCCGAGCTTGCTTTGTTTATTCGATTTACCGATGAACTTTGTGAAAAGGGTAATAAAGAAGCTCTGTACGCCAAAGCATACGGCTGCTACGGTGGAAACCGTGCATTTCCATGCGATTGGATCACATCCCGTGACTGCCTGTTAAAGTTGATGGAAATCGATGAGAATCCCTTCATTGCCAACACGCTTGGATATATCTATTACTATGGCAGATGCACGGGCGGTGAGCCGGAATATGAAAAGGCATTTATGTACTTTTCCATCGGTGCTGCCGGTGGCGTTTACGAATCACGATATAAGCTTTCCGATATGTTCCGCCACGGGTACGGTGTCCCGAAAAACAACAGGATTGCAGCTTCGATGATTTGGGAGTTGTATGAAGAAAACCTAAAACATATTCTCAGTGGCGGTTTTGACAACAAGTTTGCCGACATTGCGCTTCGTGCAGGCAATTTGTTCAAAGACGGCGTCAACTGTGAAGCAGATCCCGATGATGCATACTATTATTACCTGCAAGCGGATTTTTCTATCAAAATGAGGATGTTGGAAACCGATTATTATGGAGATGCAAAGGTCGCCGACGGCATACGGAAAGCAATCGAAGAAATCTTGCCGCAGACATCCTATGTCAAGCCGAAGAGGACGGTAAATCCTTCTTCTATTGAAAGAATCGTTCGCTACCATTATCCAAAGAACCGCCTTTTAGAAATGAAAGCGAAAAAGCTAAAAAGCGGAGAGTATTCACTCGCGTTTCGCATTCTGCCGAAAGACGGAGAAAAATATACGCCGAAGTTATTTATTACAGATCCCGCCGCCCATTTTTGCGGAATGCTTGACAGCGTTACGGTAAAAACGATCAACTGTACAAAAATCAAAATAGGGAATCGCATTTTGAAAGACAAAACGGCAACAGTCATATTCGACTCTGCCGAAATAGACGGATTGTACTTGTATGGTAAACTTGTCGCTGAAATTGATTGCCAACATTATCGGTTGAAATTCCCGGACAAATCAAAAGCGGAACGGCATCGCTTCGCTGCTGTAGTATTTCAGTTCGGCAATCGTACATACGATTATTTGTGTAACATTGCTGATGTCAAGGTTGGCGATAAGGTAATCGTAAAGACAAATCAAGGCGAGACAGAGGTCGAGGTAGTTCGAGTGTTTGAAAAAGATGCAACCGAAACAGCGTTGCCGATAAGTAAATATAAGTCTATATTAAGAAAAGTATAAGTATTCATTATGTTGCGATTGGTGCGGATAGTACATAGCCCAACAGGCAGCCATCAAGGAAAGCAAGTAATCTTGCCCATTTGACCGCATAAAATCATAAATTTGCCCCGGTACTTCAAAAAAGCACCGGGGCATTCTCTTATTCTTCTGTTCCTTCTGCGCCTGCGGCTCATCCGCAAAAGAAGTTTTCGTTTTTCTCAAAAGCCGCTTTACGCCTTTTTCGGAAGCATCTCCATGGTTTCCTTTGCCATGTCCTCCACCGAA
>JAZRXI010000068.1:0-23611 GCA_045600145.1 Clostridia bacterium
ATGACACCTGCCAAATCCATACTTTTTTGCCAAACCGTTAATTCTTTATAACTTTTCCATGCCATACTATGCTCCTGAAAACTGAAAACTGAATTCTGAAAACTCCCAAAAGGGTATAGTTACCCCAACCCATAGTTATACACAAGTAATATATCATATTTTTATAATAATTACAAGGGTTTTCCGAGATATTTTTTAGGACCCGTCATTTGATACTGCAATTTTTGAAAAACTTATCACTCATCATTATAATATGATCCCGCATATTTTCATTCAGCGGTTGACATATACCGTCCGTATCGTTATAATAAAAGCAATGATCCGATAATGATTCTGAGGAGTTTTTACTGTGGAGCGTAATTATCAATTTCGTGAAAGACTTTTGCAGGTACACAAACCCGATCTGCGTAATGATATCGTTTGGAAGTCGTTTCCCGGCACCGTTGTTGACGAAAGCTGGGAGATCCTCTATCCGGCAGACGTCGGTCGTGTAATGCGCCATGCCGCTCATGATCTGCGTGATTTCTTCGAGGTTTCGATGAATATGTATCTCCGCGCAAGAGCCGTGGCTGATATCAACGCCGAAATCTCTTCTTCGGCGAAGAAAATTTGTTTGACAGATGCCATTCATTCGCCCGAGTTGGTCTGCAAATATACAGAAGCAGGTTCGTATCATTTGACCGTTGACGGCGGGATCGTTATTTGCGGGCGTACAGAACGCGGTACTGCGCAGGGTGTCTATTGGGTGGAACGCCGTATGGGTATTCATCTCGGTCCCGTGATCGAAAACGGAGATGTCTGCCGCCGTCCGTTGTTCAGCCCGAGAATGGTCCATTCCGGCTTTGGCTTGGATGAATTTCCCGATGAGCATATCAACGCCATTGCCCACAACGGAATGGATGCCTTGCTTGTATTTACAAAAGATCTGAATGTCACGCCGCACGGGTACTTAGATATGAATAATTTGATTTACCGTGCCGCCGGAATGGGTGTGGATGTATATGCGTACAGCTACTATAAAAGCGAAAAGCATCCCGAAGCACCGGATGCAGAAGAATATTACGAAGGGACGTACGGAAAGCTATTTGAAGAATGTCCCGGTTTGCGCGGTGTGGTTTTGGTTGGAGAAAGCGTGGAATTTCCGAGCCATGACGTACATACCTCCGGCTGTCTGCGCCTTGAGAAAAAGCCGGGAGAGACCCGACCGAGTCCCGGGTGGTATCCCTGCTGTGATTATCCCGAATGGGTAAAACTTGTTTCGGGCATTATCCGTAAGCATAAGCCCGATGCCGACTTTGTTTTCTGGACGTACAACTGGGGATATGCCGATACCGAAGCGCGCCTTGCTTTGATCGAAAATCTGCCGACGGATATTTCACTGCAATGCACCTATGAAATGTTTGAACAGTTTGAACCGCGTCCCGGTGTTACGAAGCGTTGTGTGGACTATACGCTGATGTTTGAAGGTCCGGGCAAATACTTCAAATCCGAAGCGATCGCCGCCCGCAAACGCGGAATCCCGTTATATACTATGGCAAATACCGCCGGTCTTTCGTGGGATATCGGCGTTATCCCGTATGAGCCTGCTCCGTATCAGTGGAAACTGCGATATGACGGAATAGTGAAGGCTTATTACGAATGGGGACTCCGCGGGATCATGGAAAGTCACCATTTCGGTTTTTTCCCGTCATTTGTTTCCGAAATGGCCAATCTTGCCTATTGGGAGCCACAAGTGGACTTTGATGAAGCGTTAAAGGAAATTGCCGCGCGCGACTACGGTAAGGAAAACATCGAAGCGGTAATCAAATGCTGGAAGCTGTGGTCGGACGGTATCCGTCATTATGTATCGACAAATCCCGACCAGTACGGTCCGTTCCGCATCGGTCCTGCATATCCTCTCCTCTATCGGAAGGAAGCCGTTTTGCAATCGCCGTCCTATGCCCATTTCGGAGGCAACCGTATCTGCCGTACAATGTACCGTTATGACATGGATCGGCGTGCAAATCTCGACTTTGAAATCGAATCTCTGACCGAAATGGAACGTCTGTACCGCGAAGGTATCGCAATTCTTGAAGCCATTCTCCCGACTCTTTCAAACCGCCAATTTGAAGAAGCCAAACGTCTGTGGGCATTGGGAAGCTTTATTGCCAATGCCGCGCATACTACGATAAATGTAAAACGTTGGTTTATCCAAAAGTGCAGTCTTATACCGGATTTCGGCATTCTTTCTACGCAGAACAGCAGTCAGCCCGCAAAAGCAAGCGCGGAAAAAGAGAAGCCTTTGACCTTTGAAGAAAAGAAGGCTGTTATTGCCAAAATGCACGAAATTGCCGCAGACGAAATTCAAAATGCCGAGGCCACGATACCGTTGGTCGAGTTTGATTCCCGTTTAGGCTATGAACCGAGTATGGAATATATGTGCGACCGCAAACATCTGGAATGGAAAATTTCGATGACAAAGCATGCTTTGTCAGAGATCGACGAGGAGCTTAACAAAGCATAAAATTTGAAAGTGATGTTATTCTTGAGTAAATCCTCAATTTTTATATTTTGAGGTTCTCGCCGTAGAAATAAAACAAAAAAATAACACTATTTTTCACAAAGGTTATATATCTGCTTTTTCTTCTGCACGGCGTAGGCGTAAGCAACCGCAGTCCCGCTTTTAGGTTGGTAATTGGAAAGATAACTGTTTCCGTATTTTCGTCTTGGCGGTTTGTATGTATCATCGAAATAGAACACACAAAAATCGCTGTCGTTTATCATCGCCTGATTGCGTTCTACATAACTTGCCCGTCCGGCACTTCCGACACCTTTCGGGCAGATGCTTTCCTCATACCCGGCAATCAAAAACTGCATCGTGTAATCGTTTGTATCCTCGTAATCCTTGCGGAAGTTTATCCGCTTGATTGCAGGGTATTTTTCTTTTAATTCCGTTACCAATTCGTAGCACAAACTGTCAAATGCCGAATGGTCGCCGAATAGGAAATTGACTGTTCCGGTTTCAATCAGTTCTTGCAAGATGCTTTGCAAATTTTCCCGTAACTCCGGCGTATCATTGATTTTTCTGTGTCCTATAAAACAAACCGAATGTTCCATTTTCGTCACCAATCTTTCAACTGTATTGTCGTACTACTAACGATGTTAGCGTTAGTATAACACAGTTTCGTGACGAAAAAAAGCCCGTACCTCAAAATTTGAAGTACGGACTGTTCCGGCTATTAAGTTTTCGTTATTTACAGCATTTGATATATGCTTTCAGTATCGTGAAAGCGGTGTCTTTCTCTTTGGGCGACAGTTCCTTGATCTCCTCACTCAAACGGGTGCTTCTGACCTGAAATCCGGTGTTTATCACATCGGCAAAAATCTCATCGGCAGAGCATTCGAGCGTATTTATAATCAGCACCAATTTATCAATCCGTGGTGCACTTTTGCCACGCTCCACATCCGAAAGATAATTCGTTGACAGGTTAATCATCTCGGCAAACTGCTCCTGCGTATAGCCCCGTGCCTTTCTGTAATACTGGATCCGCTTTCCGACAGCTTTCATTACGGCGTTTTCGCCTTTCATATCTTTTACCTCCGAAATCACACTAACGGAATGACAACTCATTCTCACAGTATTAGTATAAATTTTTCGTTGTGAAAAGATACACAAGCCGACATCGTAATGCTAACGATAACATACGGAATATTCAAAAAATTCACGATATTTTCATTACTTATCGGCAGGGGATGGAGTAAAATTTTCGTCACGAAGAAAAAGCAGACACTTCGGTTTCTGTACCAAAATGTCTGCCGGTTTTTCATTTCACATTGCAACAGTTCGTTTGCATAATGATGTTCTGATGTTTTGATTCTTGCCCTTGCTTTTGCCCTTATCAAGATTGACAGCAAGGATAATATGATGTAAAATCATATAAGAGAAAAAAACAAGTACATTGCGAAAAACCTTTGTTATCAATACTTTTAGAGGTTTTTATTAAAAGACTATGAAAAACGATAACCGCTTATAAAAGCATAGTTTTCAAATCCCGGTTTATCGAGCTAAAAGAAACAACCCGCTGAAAAAACAATGTTTCAGCGGGTATATTTGTCTCATACCATATTCAAGCAGGGAAATTATATATAATTTCCGAGAAGTAAAATATTTGCCTTACGGCAAATGTGAAACAATCTGCTTTGCAGATTGTGAAATATTGCTTCGCAATGTGAAATGAAATAAATCCGCTCACGCCCGCAGGCATTTCACACGCCGAAGGCGTATTTCACATCCGCAGGATATTTCACAAATCCCGACAGGGATTTATTTCGTTTTCGGCGCGTGACGGTAAGGATTCAAAAAATATCCTTATCAATACGCGCCGAATCATTTACTGTGGCTTTTTCTTATTCAACAATGCCATTACATAACCGTGGCATTTGCACAAAGCAGCTTATCGCTGTTTTGCAAAAGCCTATCAAACCACGCCCTGAGCGAGCATAGCGTTGGCAACCTTGAGGAAGCCCGCGATATTTGCACCGGCGATGAGGTCACCCTCCATGCCGTATTCCTTAGCAGCGTCGTAGGAGTTCTTGAAGATGTTCTTCATGATTTGATGAAGCTTCTCATCAACCTCCTCGGCAGTCCATGAATAACGCATTGAGTTCTGGCTCATCTCAAGGCCCGAAACCGAAACACCGCCGGCGTTAACAGCCTTTGAAGGAGCGATCGCGGTGCCGCTCTGTCTGAAATATTCAACGGCGTCGGCTGTTGTGGGCATGTTGGAAACCTCGATATAATACTTCGTACCGTTTGCTACGATCTGCTTTGCATCCTCAAGCTTGACCTCGTTCTGAGTAGCGCAGGGCATGCAAACATCGACCTTGACTTCCCACGGCTTCTTGCCGGCGAAGAACTTAACGCCGAATTTATCGGCATAATCCTGAACCTTATCTCTGCCGGAAGCACGCATTTCAAGCATATAGCCGACCTTTTCGGGAGTTGAAATTCCATCGGGATCGTAAACATAACCATCGGGGCCCGAAATCGTAAGCACTTTACCGCCAAGCTCGGTGATCTTGGCAACAGCGCCCCATGCAACGTTACCGAAGCCGGAAATAGCGAATGTTTTGCCCTTGATATCCTCGCCGTAGCTCTTGAGCATTTCAACAGCATAATATGTTGCACCGTAGCCTGTAGCTTCAGGACGAACGAGCGAACCGCCGAAAGGAAGTCCCTTGCCGGTAAGCACACCGGTAAACTCATTTGCAAGGCGCTTATACTGACCGAAAAGATATCCGATCTCGCGTGCGCCGACACCCATATCACCTGCAGGAACATCGGTATCGGGTCCGATATGGCGGAAAAGTTCTGTCATGAACGACTGACAGAAACGCATTATCTCGCCGTCACTTCTGCCGCGGGGATCAAAGTCGGCGCCGCCCTTACCGCCGCCCATGGGAAGACTTGTAAGGCTGTTTTTGAAAGTCTGCTCAAAACCGAGGAATTTGATTATCGAAGTGTTTACAGAGGGATGGAAACGAAGTCCTCCCTTGTACGGGCCGATAGCCGAGTTGAATTGGATACGGTAGCCTCTGTTTACCTGCACATTACCGTTATCGTCCACCCAAGGAACACGGAACATTACCTGACGTTCCGGCTCAACGAGACGTGCAAGTACACCGCTTGTGATATACTCCGGATGTTTTTCGACAACAGGCTCGATCGATTCGAGAACCTCACGAACCGCTTGATGGAATTCCGCTTCGCCCGGGTTACGCTTGATAACGGTTTCCATCAACTCTGCGAGATACGCATTTTTGAAGCTCATAAATTTTCCTTCTTTCAATATAAATCAAAGACATAACGCCTTTTTATGGAAATATTATATTACAACTCTTTTTTCATGTCAAATATTTATGAATAAATATTGCAGTTTTATTTTAAAAATCCGCTGATTATCTGTTCCTCAGCTTCTTTTTCGGTCAATCCGAGCGTCATCAGCTTAATGATCTGCTCGCCGGCTATCTTACCTATCGCCGCTTCGTGGATAAGACTCGCCTCGACATTCGCGGCAGTTATTTCAGGTATGGCACTAACGCTCGCGTCATCCATGATTATCGCGTCACACTCGGTATGTCCCGAACAGCGGTTATTGCCTTTGACATTCGATAAGAACAACTGTCTTGATTCGTCGCGTGCGACGGAGCGCGATACAACATGTGTTGAGGAATCAACACCCGCAAGCTCGACGTCGAACGCGGTTTCGGCATACTGCTTGCCGTGTGTCATTATTTTTTCCTTAACGATAAGCGTTGCGCCATCGTCAAGATGTGCGTTTGTCACACGCTTTGTCGAATTTATACCCTTTATCTGCGCGGTTTCCATTTCCATATAGCCGTTTTCTTCAATGGAAATCACCGTTGTCGGATTCATCACGTTTTCGCCCTTGCCGTCGCCCTCGCCGTAGTGCTTTTCAATATACCTTACGCGGGCATTTTTGCCGACATGGAATGTGTGAATGCCGTCATGCTGACTTTTTTCATCGCCGCCGTTGTGGATGCCGCATCCCGCCACGATAGTTACATCGGCGTTTTCCCCGATATAGAAATCATTGTATACAAGGTCGGTGAGTCCCGTTTGGCTGAGTATTACGGGCAGATGTACGCTTTCATTCTTCGTTCCCGGCTTTATAATGATATCTATTCCGGGCTTATCCTCTTTCGTAACTATATCTATGTTTTCCGTGGTAGCGCGTCCTGCGCCCTCGCCGTTCATTCTTATATTGTACGCGCCCTGCGGCACTTCGTGTATGCCGGCTATCTGCTCAAGCAGGTCTTTTTGTATCTGATTCATACCGTTCTCCTTATAACTTATCTATAAGTGTTTTGCAGGCTATCTTCTTACTGTTGAGCAAGCCCGGCAGAATATCCTTCTTAATACCGAAATCGGCTATATGTCCGTCTGCAAGCACGAGTATCTTATCCGCTATGTCGAGTATGCGCTCCTGATGAGAAATTATTAGGATAGTACCCTGCGTTTTCTTGTACATATTCTCAAAAACCTGAATGAGATTGTTGAACGACCACAAATCTATTCCCGCCTCCGGTTCGTCGAACACCGAAAGCTTCGTACTACGGGCGATTATCATTGCAATTTCGATTCGCTTTAATTCGCCGCCCGAGAGTGATGCGTTCACCTCACGATTGATGTAATCCCTTGCGCAAAGCCCTACCTCGGAGAGATAGTCACACGCCTCGGCTATCTTGAGATTCTTTCCCGCCGCAAGGCAAATAAGATCCTTAACGGTTATCCCCTTAAAGCGCACAGGCTGTTGGAATGCAAAGCTTATACCTTTTTTGGCGCGTTCGGTGATCGAAAGGTCGGTTATATCCTCGCCATCAAGGATTATCCTGCCCGATGTGGGCTTATATATGCCCGTTATGATCTTTGCGAGCGTGCTTTTGCCTCCGCCGTTGGGACCTGTCACCGCAACGAAGCGATCATCGGTTTTGAATGATATATCGACCAGTATCTCTTTATTTTTATTGTTCTCGTCGTTTACGGCATATGAAATATTTCTTAATTCAAGCATTGCCTGTCCTCCGTGAAATCTTTATTCGTCGCATTCCTTGTGCAGTGTTTGCATCGCGCTCTGCGTAAGTGATATTTTTGCTTCGAGGTCATTTATAGTTGAGAGCTGTTCTCCAAAAGCTTCGCCGAGCTCCGGCATCTCAAAGATCAGCTCTGCTGTATCTGTCGCATTGCGTATCTCCTCATTGCCTATCTTCATCATCTGTTCGATAAGGAATTTGCGCTTATAATCCGTACTTTCGGCTTGCAAAACAGCGATTCGCCTATACCAGCGCTTGACGTTTGCGCACGTCACAAACGTGTTCACCGCAAATGCACACATTACCCTCAGTGCTTTTGCCTCGTCGTTTTCAATATTTTTAAGTATCATTGCCGCCTTGTTGAAACCATCCGCCGCACGGAGCATCATATCGATTTCGTATGTTACATCCTTTTTATCAAACGGGAAAGCGTATATCGCATCGCAAACGAGCGGGTACGCCGGTCCATAGGCAAGAGGTCCGGAAATATCGGCAGCATCAGCAAACAAGCACGATACGCCGTCGCTTATTTTTTTGAATACCGTCATCATTTTATCAACATTTGCCTGACCGTAATGTTCAATGCAAAGCCTGTTAAGGCAATCATCGTTACACGGCGAAAGCAGCTTCGCCTTGATAAATTCTCCTACTATCGACGGAACAAAGCCGTAATAGCCGCTCTCGACCGTCCCCGCGACCTTTTGTTCGAGCAATGATGCCGTCCGCTTTGACCATATGTTCATTGCGGGAACAAACGGTATTGTGGGCAACTCCGATGTTCTGCCCGCCGAGGCCGTGGATGCCCACACGGTAATTCCTTTGCTTTCGGCTTCTGTTTTCATTTTTACAAACTTGTCAGATGCCTTGTCCGAAAGCAGTGAGCCATGCTTCGTAACGGTATCGACGCCTTCACGTGAAATGGTCTGACCTTCATCAAAGCTCAACAGTACCGTTGCGTTTTGCGGCAAAAGCCCGATAAAATCATTCTGCCAGTATTCGGCTGAAAATATACATTTATGTGCATGCGCCGCTCTTATACTCAGTTCGTCCGGCTCTTTTTCGTAAATGACCGCGTCAATGTTCTCGTATGTTTCGATGTTTTCGGTAACAAGATACGTCAGCAAGCCGTATTCTTTTGCAATCTGCGCCGAGTTCTCAAACGGAACGGTGTCGTAAAAAATTATTCCGTTGTATCCGTTATGAAGCAGGATATTCATATATTCGGGAGAAAACTCGTTTATGCCTAGTCCCGAAGCAGTGATGCGCGGGAATATTTCCGGGCTTACGCGATAGCTTTTCTTCTCAAGCGCCGCAATGCCTGTCCCGTTCATTACATCCTCACTGAAAAATATCGCCTGCACTATGGTTTCATATGTTCCGCCGATGAACGTAATATCCTCATCGCTAACGTCGATACCGAATGAATTACCCATAGCCTCATCAAGTAAAACGGAAAACGTTTTATCACCGCTTTGTGCAAGTAGAAAACCGAACGATTCCTCAAAATATTTCCTATAGTCATCAAGAGCGTGCTCAACGGCAGGATGTCCGCAATCGCACGCAACAGACCATGTGCCGTCGATACGCACTGCATTTTGCATCATCTCCGCGCTATCGCGCAATCTGATCCTGTGTACTTCAAACATATGTATCGCTTCTTTCATATTTGCTATTGTACCACAGATTCTTATATTGTGCAATTCATTTATCTTAGTATTCCCTTGATTCTGTTCAGGCTCTCGTTCAAAGAATCATATTTATATTTTAGTTCATTATATTTATCGAAATAACAACATTCGCTGTTGGTGCAATCGCACACGGGCCTCGCAAAACATTCGCTTATACAGCACCAGCCGCTAACACCGTCGATTTCAGTTCTGCCCCAATTATCGCTGACCTCGCTGACGGTTATGATTGAACCCATCTGTACTGCACCTGTCACCTTTGATGATGCCGTCGGCTTCTGTCTAAGATTCATATGCTCCTTGTAAATTATGTAGTTCCCCGTTTTGTACATACATATCACTCCTCTTTGAAATGATATGAAAAAAAAGAAGCCGCTATGCCGAATTTCCAATGGCACTGAATAATGACGTATTTTCCGTTGTGGAACGCAAGTTTATAAAGCGTCAAAAAAATTCCCGCCGAAAGCACCGATTCTGATGCGCGGCGGGTAATTTTACTATTTGAATTTCTACATAAAATGCAGAAATTTTCCTCAAAAATCAAACTTCACTTCTCCGTTTTCGAGCTTTAAGAATGCGCTGAATTCAGTGCCTTTTTTCGAAATAAAACCTTCTATTTTTGCCGAACGACCCGTTTGAAGGATCATTTCGGCATTTTTCGCCGAGATAACTCTTTTGCAGATAACGCCGCCGATTTTGAATTTACAGCCGTCCTTGTAGCCGGAGCAGATATAGCCGTATCTTCCTCGCACCACATCCTTGCCGCACAGCGGGCATTTTCCGACAACATCCATAAAAAATCCGGTATCGGTATCCTTTTCAGGAGGCAGTTCCTTTTTTGCAAAGACCTCGGCGATTTCTTTTTTTGCTTGCTCCACACCATAATCGACAGTAGCTTCGCTGTGGAAAATCTTTTTGAGTATTCTGCCCATTTCGCTTGTTTTATACTTATCCATCGAAATGCCCATACGGCCGAGCGATTCTATCAAAAATTCGCCGCCCGGAAGCAGATAATATGAATCCTTTTTCAGCTCGATATACTTACTTTTGCAGGCGTTATCGATTATGCCTGTCCGTGTCGCCTCGGTACCGAGCTCAAGTCCCTCGAACATTGCTTTATAGTCCGCGTCGTCATTGTCGTCAGAGCTGTTTTTTTCTTCCCTGAACGGATTCTTGAGATAATTGTTGAGTGTTTCTATCGTATAATGTTTTGGGGGAGCGGTCTCGCGTTCAAAGGGTTTGAAATCTATATTTACCTTATCTCCCATTTTCAGCGGTGGAAGTATCTTGTCCTTTTGCTGACTGTCATCGTATTTTGTCCAACCGTCCTGAAGAATGACATTCCCTTTAAGCGAAAAGTCCTCTTTATCGCCGACGGCAACGGTGATCTCCGTTCTTTGTGCAATGCAGTCCTCACGGCAGAATACCGCGGCGAAACGGCGCATCACGGTCGAATATACCTTGAGTTCATCCTCAGATAGCCTGCTTTTATCCGGTATTTTATATGTTGGGGTTATAGCGGAGTGTGATTCGATTTTTGAATCGTCGAAAACTGTTTTCGAATCCTTGAACACTATGTCATATCCGAGCTTTGATACATTTGCGATTATTTGTTTGATTTTATCCTTTTCAGCCGTGGCAAGGTATTCGGAATTGGTTCGCGGATAAGTAAGATATCCGCTTTCGTAAAGCTTTTGAACGATGGCAAGGCTTTGCTCCATCGGCATTTTGAATTTTTTGCCCAAAACGTTCTGGAGCTTTGAAAGCGAATACAGCTTGCCCGGCTTCACGGTATCTTTTTTTGATTTGATGTTTTTGACGAATGCTTCACAGGCGTTGTATTCCGCAGCGAGCTGTTCGGCTTTTTGACGCTCGTTTTTTTCAAAATGTGCCTTGCTGATAAGTTCAATGCTTTCGTCCGCGGTTTCGGCATCACTTTTTATCGAATAGTAGATGTCCGGCACAAAATTGCGGATACTCATGTCTCTGTCGTAAATAGCTTTCACCACGGGTATGATAACTCTGCCGACGCGTAGAAGCACTCCGGTTTTAAGCGTGGCGTAACGTGTGAGGTTCACGCCGTATAGCCAATCTATATATGTTCTTGCGAAGCCCTCGTTTGCAAGATTATCGTATTCATCCTCACTTTTCATTTCGTTGAGCGCCTTTTGGACGGTTTGTTCGGTCTGATCGGGCAACCAAAGTCGTAGAAATTGTTTATCGGTACCTGCGTTTTCTATGCAAAGTCTGACAATGATTTCGCCCTCTCTGTCAGCATCTCCCGCGTTGACGATTTTATCGACATCGTCGCGCAAGCACAGTGATTTGATTATATTGAACTGCTTTTCGACACCGTCATCCGTCTGCTTTTGACTGTTTTTGCGCAGGACAAACCGAAATTTTTCGGGAAAACACGGAAGATTTTCCATTGTCCAACGTCCCGCCGGATTTGGCGAATAGTCCTCGATATCGCAAAGTGAAAATAGATGTCCGAACGCCCATGTCACGATGTAACCGTTACCCTCAAGATATCCGTTTTTTCTGGTCATGTTTCCGATCCCTGCGGCGATATTACGTGCAAGACTCGGTTTTTCGGCAATAATAAGAATCATGTTTTTCAAAAAAAGAAATAGCTCAAGCCTGAGCTGACGGCTGAAATAAGAAGCGAGACGGCAAGTACGGTACCGCTTTCAAGGAACATTGCGAGCATGATGCCAAAAACTCCCGCAAGTGCGATACAGCGCAGAATTATTGAAGGTACACTGTTATTTATTTTTTTGACGCGGATGAGCTTACTCAATCTCTTTTCGCGCGAAAGCTCTTCAAGCTCCTCTTGCGACATCTGCTCGTCGGAATTCTCATCAATGATGATGATTTTTTCGTCAGCCATTTCCAACCTCCAAAATTTTATCGATACATTCGCATATTTTTGTATGAGTTTCCTCGCGAGTACCTTCGACTTGAATGACTTTTATCCGCTCGGGGAACGCTTTAACAGCACTGTTGAAGCCATCACGTACACGTTCGAAAAAATCGTCTCCCGCCATTTCCATTCTATCGGAAACATCGTTGCCGCCCTTGCGTTTGAAGGCTTCCTGTGGCGGAAGCTCAAGCATAAGCGTGATATCGGGTAGTCTGCCCGAAACAGCAATGTTATTCAACAGTCTGACGTTTTCTTCGCCGAGCTGACGGCCGAAGCCTTGATACGCATATGTTGAATCAATAAATCTGTCAAGAATGACGATTTTCCCTTCATCAAGTGCGGGAAGCACAGTTTCAGCCATGTGTTGGGCGCGCGCCGCCTCGTATAAAAACAGCTCGCACAGCGGCGACAGCTCGGTGTTATCAGCGTTAAGCAATATTTCACGGATATTTTCGCCTATTCTGCAACCGCCCGGCTCACGCGAAACAAGAACGTCATATTTTTTCTTTTCAAGATATTCGGCAAGCATTTTTATTTGTGTGCTCTTTCCGCACCCGTCAGTGCCCTCAAACGAAATCAACAGTCCCATATAATACTCCGAAAACTTTTTTATTTTGCTCCGAAAAACAAGAATTTACAACATGAATATTGTGGCTCCGCTTCACACGGGGGGGGTAAGGGAACAGCGTGCCCTTGCTGGGTGTTTTGGGCGAAGTCACCAAATATCAACATTATTCTTATCTTCTGTACACCGTTTCGCCGGCAACAACGGTACGCAGGACGTTAAAATTCTTGTCTACAGCTACGAAATCTGCATCAAAGCCGACGTGCAGAAGTCCTTTATTTTCGTTCATCAGCATCGCGGGAGTGCGCGAAGCCATATATATCGCGTCATCCTCGGGAATTCCGAACGATATCGCCGTTTTGACATCGTTCATAAGGTTAGACGCACTTCCCGCAACGGTGCCGTCAAGCAGGTCTGCATGTATGCCGCAAACCTTGATTTTCTGGTCGCCGAGCATATAGAAGCCGTCCGGCATGCCGGTCGCGCTGATGCTGTCACTGATAAGCACCACTCTGTTTTTGCCGAATGTGCGGTATAGCATCTGCACCACATTTTTGTGAAGATGTACACCGTCACAGATGATCTGCACAAAAATGTTCTTTTCTATCGCCGCGCCGATCGGTCCGGGCGCACGATGTGCAAACGGTGTCATCGCGTTAAAGGTATGTGTGAGACAGTTCGCACCGGCTTCAATGATCTCAAGCGTCTGTGCGTAGTCGGCATCGGTATGTCCGAGTGACACCACACCTTTGAATTTTTCTGTAAATTCCTTTGCCCCTTCAACCTCGGGTGCAATGGTTACCATGCGCACATTCGGGAGCTTTTCTATTTCGCGGATATCAGGTTTTCTTATATGCTCCGCATTCTGCGCGCCCCTGCGCGATATCGCAATATACGGTCCCTCAAGATGATATCCGAGCACCTGTGCGCCTTTGACATCATCAAGCGCACATACAACCCGTTCAATATCCTCCATCGGCATCGTCATCGTGGTCGGCATAAACGATGTGATACCGTTTGCGGCAAGATATTCGGACATGTACGGTACGGCATCGCCGTCCATCGTGTCATGACCTGCGGAGCCGTGGATATGTACATCTATCAGCCCGGGTATGACTTTTTGCCCGCCAAGGTCAATACCGCTCTCATTCGTTTTTTCAAGCGATACTATTTTGCCGCCAAACACGCAAATATCGCACATTTTTCCGTTGATACACGCATTTTTATAAATCATTGTGATCCCTTTCCCATCCCGTCTAACTGAAGTCCGAATCTATAATCCGACGGAGAGACTCCGTTTTGTTTTTTGAATGAATTGCTGAAATAAAATTCATTGTGATAACCGCATGCGTAGGCTATGTCGGCTATTTTCATATCTGTAGAAGCAAGCAGTTCACGCGCTCTTTTATTGCGAAGCAGCGAAACATATTCTTTCGGCGAAATGTTCAGTGCTTTTTTGAATCTTCGCGCAAATTGGATGTACGAAATCCCCAAATCATCAGTTACGCTCTGAAGCAAAATATCCGGCGATGCGTTTATTCTTGCAAGTGCACCGAAAACTAAGGTATCACCTACCGCGTTTTCCGATGAAACAAGCGAGTTTTCAATGATATATTGGTTGACGATATCGTTGAACAGCTCGTTTACCATTTCTGTGCTGTCGGCATAAATCCCGTTTTCGATGCCCGACAAAAGCGAAAGCGTTGAACGAATACGCTCCGAATTTTTGAATATGAGCTTGCCGTCGAAAATATTTTTAGTGCATGTAAACCTGAAACAGTACAGTACCGATGCCTCAAGCATAGTGCGATGATATCTCGTGTTTTTCTTAAAAAAGTATCCCTCGTTCGCCGTGACGGTATCGGTTTTACCATTCACCGATACGTTAAAGCTCCCGCTTTCGGCCATTACCAAAACATCATTCTCGGAAAAATAGCTTTCCATGAGAAACTTTTCGCGTTTCAGCCTGACAGCGAACGCACAACGCGCATACATAAGAAATACTCCCGAATGATAAAAAATTATATATATAAGTATAAATCATTGTATTGTTTTTGACAAGTATTTTTGATAAAATATATCAAAAAGGAGTTGATGCGTCATGAGAGGGACGGCAAAAAAATTGTCTGCGGAATTTTTGAAGGACGGCGAATATAAATTGGGATTCGTCGAAGCGGAGCAACGCAATCCACTCACACTTTCGCTCGGCGAGGACTATAAGCGTGATACAATAAAGGGGGTACGGACGCTGATATCCGCCGACAGCGCGATAGAGCCACTGTACCGCCAAACGCTTAAAAGTGAGATATTCCGCGACTTTTGCGAGGAAATATACACCACACTGATAAACGGCGGGAGGATCATCATTTCGGGATGCGGCTCGTCGGGCAGACTTGCGATGCGCATAGAAGCATCTTGGCGAGAAGCGCTCCGTGGCACGACGCTCGAAAAACTGTCGGGAAGTGTGATATCACTGATGACAGGCGGAGATTACGCGCTAATACGCGCCGTGGAATCATTCGAAGACCATGTAGATTGGGGCTATGCGCAGGCTTCGCTGCTCGCTCTCACTTCAAGAGATATTCTTATAGGTGTTACCGCAACGGCGGAAACAACATCAGTGCTCGGCACCGCGCAAAATGCCATAAAAAACGGCGCCCGTGTATGGATGGCGGTATGTACTGAGCCATCGACGTTACTCGGCAAGCTTGAACGTGCTGACAAAGTGTACACGTCCCGGCTGTGTAAAAGCATATATATCCCGTGCGGCGGCATGGCTGTCACCGGATCGACGAGAATGCAGTCAAGCACCGTCGAGCAAGCAGTTATAGCCTCGGCGCTCGAGCTTGCGCTCGCCCGCATAAACGGAGACCGTATAGATATTTCAGACGGTTTCGCTTCCGCGTTAAGTGCCTTAGACGAAAAAAGCATTACACATCTGACCGATAAAGAAGCTTCGCTCTACGAAGGACACGGTCATGTCACATATTTTGCAGATGAATTTTTGCTCGACGTACTTGCCGATACCACTGAACGAGGCCCGACATTCTGTGTGCCGCTGTTTCGCCCGCGGATGTGCAAGGATGAGCCGCTCTCATGGGCATTCGTCAAGAATCCTTTTCTTCCGACGCGCAAAGCATGGCTGAAATGCTTCGGACGTATGCCACGTTGCATCGAAAAACAGGATCACGCCCTGCTCGGTATCCCGCAGGACATAAAAATCCCCAATATCGGACTCGACGCGCTGATGCAGTTTGAAATAGGCTGTGAAGATGATCCCGAGCGCGAACAGGGCGAGAGTCTTGCCATATGGATAGGACAAAGCACTCCGCGTGAATATTTATCCGCCGCCGAAAAATATAAAGACCGCGATGAATTTATCTTTAACACGCATGTTTTGCCGACACGCTTGAAAATATTTGAACATCTTTCCGCCAAAATGGCGATAAATACATTTTCTACAGGCGTTATGGCTAAAAACGGTCGCATCTGTGGCAATTACATGGTCAATATGAATATTTCGAACAAAAAGCTCATCGACCGAGGCAGCAGGATGATATCGGATCTATGCGGCATAAGCTATGAAATGGCAAATGAGGAACTCTTTTATTCAAAGCTGTTGCTGGACCACAGCGGCAAAAACGATTCGCCCGTTAAAGTAACGATCGACAGGCTCGGAATGAAAGTTTAATGAACGCTTTCGCGGGGGGGCTGCCACACCTTGCAGAGTACACGGACGGAGCTTCCCTGCATATAACAAATCATTGCAAATTCACTGCCGTTGTGGTATACTATTTGACATAGCATCCGAAATCAATAGAATTTCGGTCAATCGCAAAAGGAGAAGACTACTGTGCGTGTATGTGTTTTACAGTGCGAATATTCCGACAATATCGCCGATTCGGACATTTTATTTCAAAAAAGATTAACAATGCTTGATGAATGTACTCAAGAATGTGACATCATCGTTTTACCCGAATACAGCGAGGTACCGTGTTCGACGGCGACAGATGAAGAGCTTACAGACATACATGATAAGTTTTTTCCTTTGCTTTTCGAAAAATGCACCGAAACGGCGCAAAGATGCAAAAGTCTGTTGTTCTTTAATGCTTTATGTAATGTTGACGGCGAAATGCGGAATACGACCTATGCAATAAACAAATACGGTAATTTAGTCGGCAAATATTACAAAACGCACATTCCGCCGTCAGAAAGGGCGGAGAATGTCGCATATGAATACACCCATGATATAAACTCAAATTATATTCTTGAAATCGACGGTGTAAGATATGCTTTTCTTACCTGCTATGACTTTTATTTCTATGAAGCGTTTGCAAAAATTGCAAAAAACAATGTGGATATCATTATCGGCTGTTCGCTTCAAAGAAGTGATACGCACAGTGCGACGGAAATAATATGCAGATTTCTTGCCTACAACACGAACGCATATGTCTTGCGTTCGTCCGTTTCCTATAAAGAAAACGCGACCGTCTGCGGTGCAAGCATGATAGTCGCGCCCAACGGCGATGTTTTGGCAAACATAAAAGGCAAAATCGGTAAATGCTTTGCCGATATAGATGTAAAAAGCAAATACTATAAGCCGGCCGGCTTCGGACGAAAACCTTCTGCCCATTACAAGTACATAGAAGAAGGACGTTCGCCGTGGCAATACCGCCCTTCCGGCAGTGCGATATGCCTGAGCGATAACCAAATGCCGTACCCGCGAATTTGTGCGCACCGCGGCTTCAATACCGTTTGTCCCGAAAACAGTCTTCCGGCATACGGTGCGGCTGTAGCGCTCGGTGCAGACGAAATCGAATTTGATATCCGGGCAACAAAGGACGGCGAGCTTGTTTCCGCTCATGACAGCACACTTGAACGAGTTTCCGACGGTATCGGTAACATATGTGATCATACATACAATGAGTTGCTTGATTTTGATTTCGGCATCAAGTGCGGCGAGCATTTCAAGGGACTTCCAATAGTCAAATTCGAAGACATCCTAAAAAAATTCGCCTGCCAAGTAATAATGAACATTCATTTCAAGATATGGGATAATGGATTTGAAGATCCCCAGTACGAAAGGATCGCATCACTGATAAGGAAATATGACTGTGAAAAGCATGTCTATATTATGACAGCAAATGACAAGTGCCTTAAAGAATTTCATGACATAGCACCCGACATAAACCGATGTGTCGGCTGGAACGGTGTAAAAGATAAGCCGCTCGAAATAGTCGAGCGGGCGTTAAAATTGAACTGTGAAAAGGTGCAGTTGTTTAAGCCGTATTTTAATCAAGAAGCCATTGATTTGGCTCATAAAAACAATATCAAATGCAATGTTTTTTTTGCCGACGACCCCGTCGAAGCGGTCAGATATCTTGAAATGGGCGTAGATACGATCCTGACAAATGATTTTTTGCAGGTGTCAAACGCGTTAAAAAAGCATTGCGGCAAGTTGACGAAGTGACCCGATTTTATTCAGCGGTTTAAGCCGGCTATAAAGTCATAAATCAACGCGCCGCATTCATCAAGTCTCTGCATATAAACGGCATGGTCTCCGGCAAGGCAAACAACTTCACAATTCCCCATTTTTCCGCATAAGGGTAGATTATATCATTCCGTAATTGCTCGCATTGAGAAATGAGTTTATTGACATATTCGTCATTTGGATCAGTTTGCTTAGGAGATATATCAAGATGATTCTTTTCGATTTGACTGTTCAGCCATGTATTCAATGCGATAACATCTTCCCTTGTTCGGATCCCCCAGCTTGCGCATATATACAGCTTCGGGATATCATTTGAAATCAATTCCCGGTACGCTTTCGGTGCGTTTTCCGCCTTCAAACCCGTTTCGGAACAATACGCCACGGATGTTTCCGTCATCATGGCAAGTGCACCGCCGAGGTACTGTTCTTCTGCCGTGTAGTTATCCGGGTACTCATAGTTTATTTCCCGCAAAAACCATCTGCTGAAGCCCATTTTACCGAGTATATTTTCCATTCTGTCCCCTACTCCGACCGACTTCACGGTCTCATCGGAATAAGCATCCTCACTCATCTGCGTTCCGTCGACAAAAACGATCGCCTCAATTTCATCGGGATAACGGCTCGACCAATAATTTGCATAAACTCCACCGATAGAATGGGGCATAAGAATATACGGAGCTTTGATGCCTGCATTTCTGAGCACTTTTCTATAGTCTTTGACAATATATTCGAGAGTCATTTCATTATCGGTATCTTCACTCAAACCATATCCTGCGCGATCAACAAAAAACGACCAAATTATCTTTTTCCAAACACGCCGTCATTTTTCTGGCAGTAACAGAATAGTCTCCTATTCCCAATCCCGACAGGCCGACTATCGTGTGAGCACCGTTTTTATTTCCGAAAACAGCAACATTAAGCGAATAATCGCCGACAGAAACCGGATTCACATATCCCTTTTGCGCCAGCAAAGCAATTTCTTTTGATGTTCTTATTTTATGGTCGATGCAAGTTAATGATATGTTTAAGAAAGCCGTTATCAACAAAGCAATACAAAACCACTTGGCAACCTTTTTCAGCATTAGAATATAGTCCCTTTATTTAATACTTGCGGCGAAATACTTTCGCCGCAAAAGTAAATATAACAATGAGCGTTGAAGTCAAGATTGCAAGATTGTGACAGGAAAACAATTATCCTTTACATTTTCTCTTTTTGCTTAAAACAAGACAAGTGCAAAGTGTCGCAGACGAAAGCGCAAGCAAAATAAGCAACGTAGTTGCCGTATCGCCCGTATCGTGAGGTCTATCGGCGTTTTCATCTCCGTCATTATTATAAATATTCCAGCCGAGCATGATGGGAGAAATGTTCGTAATATATCCGCAATCATCACACATATATAACCCGGTAAGCATAACATGCGGATCGGTGCATCTATGCGGACCTGCATCGTATTCTTCTCCACAAACTTTGCATATCTTCCAATGGTCTGATGATGTCTTTTGCCAGCTTCCGCCGGTATGAGGTTCTTTCGGCAAGGACTTTCCTGCAAACACCTTACCGCAGTCAAGGCATTCGAAATCCGCTTCCTTGCCCTCTGTTTTGCATGTCGGTACAGCGGCAGAGCCATCTACCCACTGCAAACGGCTGTGAAGACAGGTATCTTCAAAAACATAAAGCTGTGCGAGTGATCCCTTCGTATATTCATCTTCAACATACCACTTTGTCTTGCCGTTGCTTGTATGGTAGTAATGATAGGTCTTGTAATCAGAAGCATTGCCTTTGCCGATGTCATTTGATCCGCTCAACGGTGCAAACCGCGGATACACTCTTATATGATCGGTATATACCGAACCCAGACCTTCCATCCAATAGGTATCGTGCGACTGTTTTGTTTTGAAAGGATTGAGGCTGTCGTCCTTGCGCAATACAAGTCCGATACAGTCATCAACGCCGCTGCAGCCCGAATAAATGAAATCACCCGATTTGATTATTTCCGAAAGCGTGAAGTTGTGCCCGCAGGCAGTAAGCATCATATTTACGATTTCGGTATTTATAAGCTGTTTATCGGGATAAATGTCGGAATTGTAAAAGGTATTCCAGAATGCGTCAACAGGCTTTGCATCTTCGCCCTCACTTCTGACGCGCATACCCGCCGTCTTACTGAAATTCGTGCCTGCCGTCGTTCCGCCTTTTCCCGCAAGCGGCTCATCGACCGGGTGGTTGCCTAAGCCTTTTACGTTTGTATAAAGCAGTACCTCATATCCCGGCTTCCAGAAATGACGGAATACATCCTGTCTTACGACCTGATGATCGGCATAGACATCATTACCTTTGGCGATGCGGCTTTCAAGGTCCGTTTCAGCGGCAGTACCGCCTTGATTATAAAGCCATGTTTCCAAAGAAGCAGTGCTGTAATAGTCAAGATCTGTTATTTGCTTGCCCTCATTATGCATTCTACAGCGTTCGATCCTTGCCTGTACCGACGCCGTTTCGATCAATGATACCACGGCAAAGCTATACGAAGCATAATCGAAAAAGTTCTCCATATCGTCCCATGCTTCATTTTCGAAGCAATACTGATATCGCTTTATTTCACGGTAGACATCAAACAGATCGCCGTCGGAAATGACCTGCTTGTTGACCGTATATGAGATCGGTCCGACGAATTTATTATAAAGGCTTAAAAACTTATCGTCAACAGAGGTACTTGCACTGTTCATACTGCTTATGCCGAGCCCGTCGGTCAAGGCGCGCAGACGCTCTATTTTCAGCGCATCCGGCTGTCCGGCGTAGGTTTTGTCGATACTGTTCAGCGTATCGTAGCATTGGAAAAACGGCTCGCAAAGCGTAAGCGCGTCCATATAGTTATTTATTATCTCAAGGTATGTCTGCACTTCGACAAGCCCTTCAAGAGATTTCAATTCATCATTGATTTTCTGCTGATTTGCAAGCACATTGCTGATTTGCTCCTGAATGTCCTTCAGCAATGTGACCTCTTCGCTTTCCTTTGGCTCAAACATAGCGTTCATGAATCCGTCCAACGTCCAGCTTACAAGCTTGTTAAGGCATACTGTACGGGTGCTTTTTAACAATGATGTCACAAAGGATTCCGACGCTCCGGCTGACTTTTCGGCAGAAACAGGCACGGCAAAAGCCGAGCATATGATGCAAACGCATACAAAAACTGCCGCCGCCCTCTTGAATTTCAAAAACGATTTTTTCATAGCAAGTACCTCTGGAAACGGAAATATTCAAAAAGTCGGTGATGCAGGCTGTAAGGCTTGCGTAACAAGACTTTCTGCAAAAATTATATCATATCAGCATGCAAATGTAAAGTGGAAAAGAAAGGCTTTACAGCTTTCGCCTGCGCCCGCGTGCAAAACATTTCTGCTGTCCAGTATATCCAATGTTTCAAGAACGGCACTTTCGCCGTAATCGCCGATATGGTTATTCGCAAGCGTTACCGCATCAAAGCCGTACAGCGTCAAAAAGTCCGCAAATTTCCTGTCACATATAAGATTAGGTCCGCTTTTGCAGATAGGCTTATGCTTTTCCTTATCGGCAAGCGGCGTTTCCAGATTTACTATCTTATGATCGACCGAACGGAAATACGGCAACATTTCATCAAGTATTCCTGTTCTTGACCCCACCGATTCCCAGCCTCTGAAATTAAGGTCGCCCATAAACAAGATTTTCACGATATCGCTTCCTTTTTTGCTTTTATATGCCGCGCAAACGTTCAGTTTTCATTCAGCAGAGCATCGCATTTCATAAGCATCAATGTCGTAAGCTCCGCCGCCTCCAAAAAGCCCTCGATACTTAACATTTCATCGGGTTGATGAACGTTTCCGTGCCCCGAGGGAACGCTGAAAGGTACTGTTTTCCAAAACGACGGACCGATTTCCACAGCAACGGGAAGCTCCCGGGCGTATGTTCCGCCAGCGTTTATGTAAGCGCAGGCATCCTTTTTTCCTGTAAATTCCTTATATGCATCCAGCAATCCGACAACAAATCTGTTATCGTCGGGAATACACGACGGCGGAAAGGACGATATATCTTTTATCACAAATCCGTTTTCATCAAGCTTTGCTTTAATGCTTTTCAAGATATTCCCTTCATCGACAGCAAGTCCGTAGCGGATATTGAACGCCATGTTGATTTTGCCGTTATCAAGCTCCGTAAAAAAATTCGCGCAGGTAAGATGTCCGAACTCCGGGTCAAGGTTTTCTATCTGCAAATATTCGCCGTAATAATTTCTTGTCATATCCGCAACAAATCTCATTTGTCTGCGGTCAGCCTCACAAAGATTTTTACAGGACGAAAGCGCATCGGCTATCAAAAATACGGCATTCAGCGAGTTTTCAGGCAAAGCCGTATGTTTTGGGATGCCCACGGAATCAAGCAGTATAGCCCCATCGCTCAAGGATATTTTCAGTCTTTCGCTTTCCGAAGCTTTTAATTCAGAATACAGCTCGCTACTATATTTCACCCTTGCCGCGGCATTGCCGACCACCGAGCCGCCGACCCGCTTACCGCCCTTGAACTCCGTTATTTGCACAAGGTCAGCTGTACCGACAGCGGTAAAGATCGTTCTGCCCTTATCTCCCCTGAAGCACGGAAAGCCCGTATCGGAAACCAATGAAAAATCGGGAGGCACGTTATTTTTAACATAGGACTTGATATCATCCATGCCCGATTCCTCGTTTGAGCCGGTAAACATAACAAGACGGCTTCCGAAAGGAATTTCAAGCTCCTTTATCGCTTTGGCGGCATAAAGCGATATTATTACCGCCGCTTTATCATCAAGAACTCAACTGCCTATTAAAAATCCGTCCTTTTCTATCGGCTCAAAGGCAGATGTATATATCCAATCATCACCCGGCGCAACAACATCGGAATGAGCAAAAAATCCTATTGATTTTTTGCCTTTTCCGAAATACGAAAGCAAATATTTCCCCTCGTCATCCGATTCCGTATCAAAGCCGTTTTGCAAGTAAAGCTCCTCTGCCTTTTTAAGCGCTTTGAAGCAGTTTTCGCCGTACGGCGCACCGGGTCTTGCCTCGCCCCTCACCGACGGTATTTTTACGATATCCTTCAGGTCTTTAAGCATCGCGTCCTTATGCGCAACGAAATATTCGTGTATATCCTCGCGCCACAGGGCAGTTTTGCCTTTTTCAAATTCAGTATCGTCAATCATGATGCGACCTCCTAACAGTCCTCATTGATGATATCGTACTTTATTATATACTTTTATCCGTGCCGTGTAAATATTCTGATTTAATTAAAAAGATAGCTTTTCTTCAGTTCGTAGTTGGGGAATGTATTCTGTTGAGCGGGAAAAACATTTCTGCAA